>NZ_JBLFBO010000082.1:0-5288 GCF_047338595.1 Nitrospira sp. BLG_1 | reverse complement strand
GAGCATCAGCCTTCTAAGCTGAGGGTCGCTGGTTCGATTCCAGCCGGGCGCACCAAACCAAGCTTGCTCGTGCTGCGCGCTTTTTTTCGCTTCATGGATCTACTGCGCGCGGATAAACACCGCAAGTGTTTGAATGTGAGTTTTCTTCTCCTCGCGCCGGCACCGTAGTACTGCCATTGGGCGACCCGATATCCCCATCGAAAAGTGTATTTCGGGAGTGCCTCTGGCCTGCGTATCGTTCGTATCGATACTGTTGCCCGTAGCTCAATCCCGCTAGTGCGGCGTATTGTTGCGAGTGCCGTAGGCAGGAAGTTGTATTCTCCGATCATAGAATTCCACTGCGAAAGAGGGATATTCCCCCAGTGGACATTCCGCAGTCGGTTCACCTATAGTTTAGTTCTCATACTTACTCTGCCAGCAGCTGGTATTGCATGCGCAAAATCCTCCAACCTCGAGTTTTGATTGGTGCTCTGGTCGGCCTCATTGCTCTCTATGCTCTCGTAGGGTTTATTCTGTTGCCCTATCTGATCAAGTCATACGTTGTCCCCACGGTTTCCGAGCAAATCAAGCATCCGATTCTGCTGCGCGACGCGGCGTTCAATCCGTTTGCGCTGTCGGTCCGTCTCACTGGGTTGGAAGTGCAGGAGCAGAACGAGACGCCGATGCTCGGATTTGAGGAATTGTTCGTGAATGTGAGTGCAGCCTCCCTGTTCTTGCAGAAGATGGCGTTCGATGAGATTCATCTTACGATGCCGTTTGTAGCTGCCAAGGTCAATTCGGATGGCAAGCTGAATCTGATGTCGTTGGTTCCACCCGAGGATGAGAAGGCCCAACCATCTCCTCAACCGGCCGGTGAACCCAAAAAGTTGATGCCGGTGCAGATTGATCTGTTGGATATCGGGAAGGGCATTATCGAGTATCGAGATGACTCGAAGCCGAGGCCAGTGGTGATCGACGTCGTGCCATTTGGGATCGTGCTACGAAACTTCAGCACGGTTCAAGTCGAGGGAAGTGAGAACGCCCATGCCTTTACGGCGGAGATCGGAAAAAATGGCAAGATTTCTTGGGAAGGGAATATCTTTCTGGAGCCGCTGGAATCCGATGGTCAGCTGAATGTATCGGGGATCAGGCTCAAGGTGTTGTATCAAGCCGTGCAGGAGCAGTTTCAGTTCGATGTTAATCAGGGTGACCTTGGTCTCTCCGCTTCGTACCATTTCGATCTTCGTGGTCAGACTCCCCAGGTGACGGTGAAGAATGGAAAGGTTTCGATTGACGATTTGACCATCGTGGAGCGGGGTGGCATTGATCCGGTGGTGACCGTGCCGGTGTTCAACGTGGAGGGGATTCAACTGGATTTGCATCAACAGACCATTGACGTTGCCAAGGTGCATTCAGCCGATGCGCGGTTCGATGTCTGGATGGCCCCGAACGGCGTAGTCAATTATCAAACTCTATTTACGCCTGTGGGTGGAAAGGAAACCACAGGTCCACCGTCGTCGACGAACGCCAAGCCGGAGAAGCCCGCCAAACCTTGGACGATCACAGTCGACGAAGTCGGACTGAAAAACTACCATGCCTCGTATGAGGACCGGACGCTTGCCAAGCCTGCTCACGTCGATATTGACGCGATGAATCTGACCGTGAAGGATGTGCAGATTCCGTTCAAGAAGCCGCTGCCGGTCGATCTGTCGCTGAAGCTAAATGAGACCGGGTCGATCGGGGTGAAAGGAACGGTGACGGTCGAACCGGTGACGGCTGATGCAGATCTTAAATTGGAGCACATCGAAATTCGTCCCTTTCAACCCTATCTGGATCAGTTTCTTAATGCCGACGTGCGGGACGGTGCGATTGATCTTGATGGGGCGGTGCATTTTGCCAAGGAACATGCGAACGCGCCCATGGTCCAGTTTCAGGGGAATCTTGGGGTGGGTCAGCTGGCGGTCGCGGAGAAAAATGTTCTGACCGATGCCGTGGCGTGGAAGGCGCTGAACATCAATCGTATCGTACTGGATGTTGAGCCAACCGCAGTAAAGATTGCAGAAATCGTCTGGCAAGAACCAAGCGCACAGATTGTCATCGGGAGCGACGGGACACTGAATTTCTCACGGCTTGCCGTCTCGTCTCCGCCGACTGATCAGGCGCCGGCTCAGAAGAAGCCCGGAGGCGATCAACCACAAACCAAGCCGGCGGAGCCAGTGCCTGTCACGATTGATCAGGTCAAGCTGGTGAAGTTGGCCGCGACGTTCGAGGATCAGTCGATTGATCCAAAGGTCAAGACTGGTCTCACTGATTTCGGCGGGACCATCAAAGGACTATCCTCCAAGCAGCTCAAGAAAGCCGACGTCAATCTGGCCGGAAAAGTTGGACGAACTGCGCCGTTTAAGATCGTCGGAAAGATCAACCCGTTGAGTGAGGATGCCTTCACGGACGTGGTCATCACGCTGGCTGGTATGGATCTGAGACCGGGTGGCCCGTACAGCGGTAAGTATGTGGGGTATGGGTTATCAAAAGGGAAGTTGTCGCTCGACCTGAAGTACAAGGTGTCACAAAAAATATTGGAGGCCGAGAATCTGGTCCATGTCGATCAACTCACGTTTGGTGAGAAGACCAATAGTCCGGACGCTACCTCGCTACCTGTCCCGCTGGTTGTAGGACTGCTGAAGGATCGCAAGGGTCAGATTGAGATCGATATGCCGATTCGTGGGAACCTCAATGACCCGGACTTCAAGTATGGCAAGGTCGTGATCTCGACGTTACTTAATCTCCTGACCAAAGTGGTTGCGTCGCCGTTTTCATTAATGGGCAAGTTGGTGCCAGGTGGGGGGGAGGATGAAGAAGGCCTGCAGTTCATCGAGTTCCAACCAGGCAGCGCATCGTTGACCGACGAGGATATGAAGAAGCTTGAGGCCTTGGAGACGGCGCTCGATGAGCGAGCCGGACTTCGATTGGATGTGAAAGGCACGTTCGATACGACGCTGGATCGGACGGCTCTTCAGACGAGGAAGCTCCATGAGCAACTCTTGGAGATGAGCGGAAAGTCTCGTGGTGCGACAGGGGATACGCTTTCCTCTCGGGACGAACAACGGCTGATAGAAAAATTGTATGCCAAACTTCCTTCGCCCGATTCCACTATGACGGAGTCTACCCAGCCGACCATAGAGGAGATGAAGCAACGAGTGGCCGCAGCGATCACGATCTCTGATGCTGAGTTAGAGGCGTTGGCTCGACAACGTGGGGAAGCGGTTCGCGACCTGCTGCTGGAAAGTGGGCGGTTGACCGACCAACGGGTCGTTCTCCTGGATTCAGGAGCTGCGGAGTCAGGCCATGAGAAGGTGCGCACTCAATTGGCACTCGCCGCCGGTTCATAACGGTGCGCTGTTGATGGGGCGCCGTTCGTATGACGTTCGTATATCGAGAAACATTTTTGCTAGATACGGCTCACTGGATCGAGGTCATCCTGTTACTTCGGGCTGTATCGCATGCGCGTACCATGGAGGAGAGAAAGCTCAATTTCTGAGGCGCCGAGTGCTGCCGGAAAGAGGACTCCTGAAATCTTGCACGCATTGATGCTGGCTCCGTCTAGGTTGGCCTTGCTTAAGTCCACACCTCGCAGATCGGATTGTCGGAAATAGCAATCGCTGAAGTCCAGTCCATCGGCATCAAGCCCCCGAAGATCAAGCCCGCGTAGATCACACCCTCGGAGATCGCATTTGTCCCCAGCGGCTTTCTTGGCATTGAATTCCTTGATGCACCCTTCGCGGAGCAGCAAGTACATCGGGTCTTTGGAAATACGGAGCTTTGTACGGGAGGAGTCCGAGTCCATAGTCCTACTCCATTAAGGGTACTCAGGAGTCATATCGGTTGGGATTCACGGAACTTGAGTATGAAGCCGAGTCTGATGGCGTACGCGGGCCAGTCGCAGTTGAGAAGGGTGTCCGTTCCGTCTCTCAGCCCCTTGAACTCGGCTGTTGCGACACAGTATGGTAACGACACATGGTCGAGTGAGGATCAGTTTTATGCCGATACGATTTTAAGGAGGTGTCATATGGCGATTCGATTGGGCGATGACGCGCCGAATTTTACGGCGGAGACGACAGAGGGGACGATTAATTTTCATGAATGGTTGGGGAACGGGTGGGGCATTCTGTTTTCCCATCCCAAGGATTACACTCCGGTCTGTACGACAGAGTTAGGCACGGTCGCCAAGATCTCTCCGGAATTCAAGAAACGAGGGGTGAAGGTGATTGCCGTGAGTGTGGATCCCATGGATTCGCATAAGGGGTGGATCAGCGATATCAACGAGACGCAAAAGACGACGATGAACTATCCCATCATCGCGGATCCGGATAAGAAGGTCGCGACACTCTATGACATGATTCACCCGAATGCGATCGACAACATGACGGTACGGTCGGTCTTCATCATTGGCCCGGATAAGAAGGTGAAGCTGACATTGACCTACCCGGCCTCCTGTGGTCGGAACTTCGATGAGCTACTGCGTGTTATCGATTCGTTGCAACTCACGTCGAAATATAAAGTGGCCACTCCGGCCAACTGGAAGGACGGCGAAGATTGCATCATTACTCCCGCAGTAGGTGATGCAGAAGCGCAACACCTGTTTCCTAAAGGCTTCACGACAATAAAGCCGTACCTTCGTTACACGCCTCAGCCCAACCGATAGACTTCTATCGATTGCTGCTTAGAACGCCAGATAGAAGGATAACGAACTTCTTCTATCTGGCGTTTACTTATCAATAGGTTATCCTCTCAAACTTCTGTTTTTTTGCAGACGGAAATTTCACCCGTATCAATCTTTGTCTATTCTCGGACAGTATATTCTCCACGTGCCACGACGTGGGGTACAAGGATTGCTTTACAGCAGGCCGAATTCTAAGGCGTGAATGCTGTGCGCGCTTGGTTTCGTGGGTGAGATGAGCTGAAGTCACTTCGTGCGTGGAGCATGGTCTGGTATGACGAGAATGCCAGATTCAGTACCGGCACCGTTCGTTTTTACTATGTGTTTGGACAAGCACAACTACTGATGTATAGTCGATACAGTTCAGCTACATACGAAAAATTTCTTGCTTTGTTTTGAGGACTTAGGCATAGTCGGCGCCAACTTCCTAGGGGGCAAGGTTTTCTACGCAAGTAGGTGGGCGGTGGTTTCTTATTACTCACAAGGGAGGGCATCAGTATGAAGGGACATAATGTGAGGCGGTGGAAACAATTTGTAGTTGCCGGGGCCATGGCGGCACTGGTGGCTGGAATGGGATCCACGGTGCCCAGTG
>NZ_JBLFBO010000044.1:0-21712 GCF_047338595.1 Nitrospira sp. BLG_1 | reverse complement strand
CTGAACAAGAGACCCAGAAACTCATCGAACAGTATGGACAAAAAGTTGATGACATTATCAAGAAAAAGGAACAGGAAATCATGGAAGTGTAGGGTAGCTTCATCCTGACCCGCCTTTCCTTACATGTCGAGCCCTTCGAGTTTTCACCCAACGTTAGCAACTGTAGACCTGACTGCCCTAAGCCACAATCTCTCTCAGATACAAAAGTGTCTTGCTCCTGGCTGTACCGTCATGCCTGTGATTAAGGCCAATGCCTATGGGCATGGGGCCATCGAAATCGCACAGGCACTTGTTCGGCAGAACCTGGGGCATCTTGCGGTCTTTTCAATCGAGGAAGCGATTGCACTGCGCCAAGCAGCAATTACTGTGTCGATCGTGGTGCTTGGACCATTCTTTCCTCGACAGGTTGAGGACCTCATTGTCCACCGGCTTACTCCAGTGGTGAGTGATCGTTCCATGCTCGAGGTGATGGCGCATGCCACTCGTGCACGGCCCACTCCCTACCCGATTCATCTCAAAGTCGAGACCGGCATGAATCGGCTGGGTCTGACGCAGGAAGATCTTGAGACTTTGTTCACGACGCACGCGTTTCCTTCTTCGCTGCACCTCGAAGGATTCATGTCGCATCTGGCTGATAGTGACGGTGAGGTACAAGATATCACTGAAGCACAGATCTCCAGATTCAACCGAGCCTTGAACGTCTCCCGTGGTGGAGGATACGAGATTCCACTGGTTCATCTCTCGAACAGCGCGAGCATCATCCGATTTCCATCGGCCCACTATACGATGGTCCGTCCCGGTATCATGCTATACGGCTACCACACGCTTCCAAGTACGATACCGGTGCCTGATTTGCAGCCAGTCCTCTCGCTCACGACCTGCATCGCGCAACTCCGTCGTATTCAGCCCGGTGACCGTGTGAGTTATAATGGTACCTTCATTGCAAGGAGATCCACACGCATCGCCGTGCTTCCGATCGGGTATGCTGACGGATTAAGCCGACGTCTCTCGAATCGAGGAGTCGTCCTCATTCGCGGGCAGCGTGTGCCGATCGTCGGACTGGTATGTATGGACATGGTGATGGTAGACATCACCACCGTCCCTGAGGCGATGATTGGTGACGAGGTCGTTGTGATCGGACAGCAAGGGAGAGAGACGATTACAGCGAAAGATGTCGCCGAGTGGACAGAAACGATCCCGTACGAAGTCCTCTGTGCGATCAGTCCAAGAGTTCCAAGACGCTATAGGCACTCTTCAGGAGGAGGGACCGCTTTCAGTAAAGCTGATGGTTCGCTGTCTGACGAAACGGATCATCGGGTTGAACCATAACACGCTGTTTAAAAACTCACCCGGACAGACAGACCTCCAGCGTGCAGAGTGGTATCGTAGCGTCCATTGACTGGGGCACGAATTCCTGAAACCCCTGAAATGGTCCGTGGCTCGTAGAGGAAGGCTTGGTAAAACAGGTCCAAGCCCACAAGTTTCGGCTTGAGGGGGCCTACGCCAAGACCTCCGCAAGGCAGGAGGCCGAGAAAGGAGCCGTTCTCCCGACAGATCAATCCGATCCCGCTTGAAATGACATGGAGATCTGCAGAGGGGACACCAGGATTGAAGGTAAGATCCGGTACTTGCGTTTGCTGGTTTGTGTACCCCCCTCGCACTGAAACCTCCCATCCCGGAAATCGTTCGAGTTGGAGCCATCTGTACTCCGTTCCAACCAGAATGGTATAGGTGCTCTTCCAGTTTTGTGGCTGTGGAATAGTGAATCCATTTGCGAGATGGATATCGAGACTTCTGACGGATTTCCAGCCGACATAGTCGACATTCAACTCCACTTTCCACTCGCGTTCCAGATTCCGGATCGGCCAGAGCGCAATGCCCCCTGTGATGACCTGAGGTAACACCAACGTGGTCGTTGCGTCTTGGATCTTGACGCCATTGGCTGAAAAAGTGCCATCCAAGTGGAGGGTGGCCTGGCTTCTATAGACCACGGCGAGATTTGCGATCGGCTGTCCTGAGCCATTGCGAAGCGCAGTATATAATCCTCCGACATTGAATCCAGCCGCAGTGTCCTTGCCGTTGAACTCGAGCTTGCCTCCGGCCGGTACCAACCCACCAGGGGAAATCGATTGCAGTTCTGCATGTCCTTCGCCGAAAAAGCTTGCAAAGGTATAAATATCGGCTCCGACGCCGATGGAGAGATCCTGCGTTAACTGATAGGCAATCGTGGGTTTGATATCAAATAAAGGCAGCGCCGTAAATGTGGTGATCGTTCGAAGGGGACTGTTATCCGGCCATCGCATCACCGACCCAAACGGTGTGGTGATTCCGATTCCAACTGTCATGTTCCCAAGCGAGGAAAGCCCCAGGTCTTGGAGATTTGCCGTAAGGTAACCATGACCGGGGCCAGGCCAGGCAACCGTCCCGTCATGGTCACCGGTGGTGGTGACTCCGCTTGGACTCCGAAAGTCGGTGGCCCCTCCTACCAGACTCAGCCCACCCATCAGTTGAACTCCGCGGAGTTGCGTCATGCCGGCTGGGTTGTAATGAAGCGCTGAAGGATTATCCGCTTGCGCAGCAAAGGCGTTCCCCATCCCGGAAGCGGCGGCCCCCTGCCCATAGACGCGAGGAACCTGGGCTGAGACCGGTGCCGTAATCCCGACAATGACCGTGATCGCAAGAAGCATCAGCATCCGTCTCATACCGCTCTGAACGTCACGCACAGTAGATCGCCATCCTTCCTCTCACAAGGCCTTCCGATACCGCCTCATGTTTTCCAGCATCTCGTCTCAAGCAGAGCCAAACCACCGGTCCATCATTTGTTGGAGCTGGTGGGTGTCGAATGGTTTGAGCACATAGGCCTGAGCCCCTAACCCAATGGCCTTCATTGCCAGTTCTTGCGATCCAGATGCCGTAATCATAAGAATCGGCAGGCGTTGGTTCGTCATGCGCACCCGCCGTAGCACTTCGAGACCGTCAATCTGGCCGATCCCGATATCAAGAATCATCCCGTCGAACTCGCGCGATTGGAGTACGGACAACGCCTGCCGCCCATCGAGTGCAGAACAAGGCAGGTAGCCTCCGGCCTTCAATCGATCATGAAGCAGTTGCTGAATATCTGGATCATCGTCGACCACGAGGATATGCCGACCGGTCGTTTGCGGATCCGGGCGATGCGGTGTGGTCGCTGCATGGACCGGAACGGTAAAGGAAAGTTCCGCTCCCCCCTCCGGACGGTTGCGTGCCGACACCTCCCCTCCCTGGAGTTCGACCAATGTTTTGACGATGGATAATCCCAGGCCTAATCCTTTGGGGCCAGCACGATGACCTTGCTGAATTCTGAAAAACGGATCGAAAATCTTATCGAGGCATTCCGGAGGAATACCTGGCCCTGTATCGCGAACCAGCACGGTGGCTGTTCGGCGGTTGGGCATCGCGCAGATCACGGTGATCGTGCCGCCCGAAGGCGTGAATTTGATGGAGTTTTGGACAAGATTGACGACGGTCTGAATCAGCCGATCTCGATCCGCCCAGACGACGACCTTGGTGTCGGCGCTGTAGAATTCCAGCGTCTGTTGTTTCGCATGCGCCAATGGCTTGAGTTGTTCCAGCACATCAGCGAGACACGGTTCAAGCTCCACGTCGGCGGGATGCACTTCTAACCGTCCGGTCTCGATCCTCGTACGATCAAGAAGGTCTTCGATCATGCGGACCAGACGGTCTGAGTTTTCCGACATCCGCACAAGATAGCGCTGTTGCTTCTCATTCAGGGGCCCAGTCAGTCCATCCAATAAATTCTGAATGAATCCCTTGATCGATGTCAGCGGGGTTCTCAGTTCATGAGACACGTGTGAAAGGAACTGAGCCCGCAACCGATCGGCCTGCTCAAGCGCTTCGGTACGCTCTTTAACTTTGACCTCTAATCCTTCATTCCATTCTTCAATTTGTTGGTAGGCGGACGCATTGTCGAGCGCGATGGACACCTGACTGGCGACCGTCGTCATCAATTCCAGATCGTCTTCCGTAACGGTTTGATTGTGTGAGCGATCCACTGTCAGCATGCCCCAAATGCGGTCCTTTGTCTTGATGGGAACCACGACCAACGCTTTTGTTTTGCTCAATTCCGCCAAGCGTTGATTCAGGGGATGGAGACGATGTCGGATGATCTCGATATCTTTCACGAGCAATGGTTGGCCTTGCAGAACGACTGTTCCTTCAGGACTATCCGGATCGGTGATCGGAATCCGACAGGATTGGGCGAATGTCTCCACCTCCGGGGGTCCACCGATGAGTCGAATATGCTGGACGGTCTGGTCACCCTGATCAAACATGGAGACCATGGCGCTGTTATAATTGAGCTCATGCGTCAAGGCCTCTAAGACCTGATGGAGCAATGTATCTCGTTCAAACGTCGAGCCGAATGACAGTCCGGCTCGATGCAGTGCCGTCAGTTGAGCCACTTTTCGTCGCAACTCCACCCGCATCTGTTCTTGTTCCAAATAGGCTTCGCGCAACTCTTCATGACGCGACTCGACAAACGTAATTTGTTCTTGAATCAGCGCCTCGCGCCGTTCGCTCTCTCGCAGAAGCCGTCGATTGACCAAAATGCCGATAATGAGGAGTGGACACAGTCCGACTAACAAGACTTCGCCAAGGCTCACGATCGGATTGACGATACCCACCCCTGCCATAAGGAGAAGCCCCACCAGACCACCCCAGAGAAACCATGTGAAATGTTGCTGAGCAGACGTTCGAGGTTCTACCTGTAGCGGGGCTGTCGCGAGGAGACCAGCTTGCGCGCTGTCTGTTTTAGAGAATGCCTCCTGGTTCGACAGGAGGGCTCGAGCTTGTTCTAAGGGGGATGTCGTACGCCAGAAGCGTTTGCCGTACCCTCGTTCTTCCTGCCATCGAATGGTCCACTGACACCAGGCATCGTCATTTCCGATACAAGACGTTTCTATCGTCTCTGCTTGCGAGAGACCATGAATTCGACTGGCCATTGCGATCATGATGCCCTGCGCAGACTGGCACACAAGACACGCACACCGTCTCCGATAAGGACCAAATTGACGAAGCGTTCGTTCCGTAAACCGCATCGCCACCACGGCCGTGGTGCTTGTGACCTCGACCACTCGGAACTCGGCGGAACCGGAGGTGAATTTGTTCCCAAAGTAGGGAAACATGGTGAAGATCTGCGAGATCGAGAAGGGGCGAGTCAGCGCGAGCATGATGGGAGAGATCTTTTCCGCACCGGCCTTGAAGGCGAAGCGCGGGTCGCCGGATATGCGCTCGCAGAACTCGTAGAGATAGCTGGTAAACTCGTACGAATAACTATTCCAGGGGTTCCTTAAAAATTCTGGCGTCACATGATAGACAGGGTCTTTGATGCGATCGTTCAACAGCTGACATAGGTCCTCCACGGCCTCCTTCCCGGCCGACTCTCCCCGCTGAGCCGTGATCAATTTCTCTAGAAACACAGTGACCGCCCGAATGCTGACTCCACTGAGGTCCCTGATCGTATGCCCTTGCTCATCCAACCCGAATGGACGAAACACCATGGCACTCTGTTCAAGAATGGTCCGTTCTTTGGGGAACAGTTCAACCGTGGGGAGAGATTCGGCTTCGGTGCCGTCGAGCGTACTGCTTATCATGGTGTCATTCCTTCACAGGACGGTGACCCCACCAAGCAGCTTTGTGCTCGCTTTAGTCGAAAGCCCATGTACATGGGTCGTGCTTTCATCAACAGCACCGTCGGCTACCAGACTGTAACACCCCTCATCAAAGACAAGGTGCTCCGACGAGCGAGTCACTGGTTTGCCTGATAGGACAATTTTCCTACCGGAATAGCACGTATGGCTGGGCGAGTATATCGACGCTCCCTACGCTTTGCAATACGAAGGGTGCGTTCCTGACATCCGTAGGGCAACACCGATCAAAAGATGGGGAACTCGGGGAGGCAATTAGTGGAAGAGCAGGCACGGATCCGGGATGACCGACACCGACCAGCCGGGTGAAAGAGAGTATGATCGCCTACTGTCTGACCGACCGCTTGAGCTTTTTTTCAACGCTGGCGACTTTGCTCTTGAGGCGGCCGGAATGCCCTTTTCTGTAATCGACCTTGATCGTGCAGGAAATACGGTTGCAGTCCTTCTTCATCCGTTCATAGCACTGCTGTACCACTGAAAACACCTCTTCCCACTCCCCTTCTAAGACGGTTCCCATGGGGTTTAAGCGATAGGCGACTCCGCTCTTATCAATGATGTCCAGAGAACGGGCCACATATTTTCCGACACTTTCCCCCTTGCCTAACGGAGACATACTGAATTCCAACAATACCATCGTCGCTCCTTATCGTGGTTCCGCGCTCGTGCCAGACGCCGCATTCGCTACGGTTTCCGCGCGTCGTGCAGACCATACGGAGGGGTAACGCACCTTGCCAAGCAAACGAAAACCGTCCAAGGCTTCCCGAAGTAATGCGCGTCGTTTCTCGGCATCGGGCTCATTTGCCTTAGCCTGCTCTCGTAGCTGTCCCAGCCACTCGACAAACTCAATAAATTCAGCATCAAGGATCCGTTCCAGATCCTCTTTCATGAACCCAGAAAGGGCGGGGGCGACCCCGCTTGAGCTGATGGCCACACGAACATGCCCTGCCGACACGACTGCCGGCATCGTGACGCTGCAGGCTTCAGGGTAATCGACGGACCAGAGTAACACCCGTTTTTCTCTGGCTTTTGCAATGAGCATCTTCGCGAAATCCCGATCGCCTCGAACGGTATTCAGGATGAGAATGACATGATCGAGATCCGTGTCACGAAAATGACGTCCCCGATGGATGATTTTCCCGGAAGCCGCTAACTGGCGGAGGGGCTCATTCAATGTCGGACTGATCACCGTAACTCGTGCACCGGACTCGAGAAGACGCTCCGATTTTTCAGAGGCTTCCTCGTCACCGCCGATCACCAGAACCGGCCAACCTTTGACATCCAACACCAAGGGAAAACCAGGATTGGCAACCATCATTTCTACTCCCTATGGCAATCCAAAAGACTAGTATCGAGGAAGGGATGGGTCACATGCAAGAGGAACTTCTGAGGCTCACGCTCCACTTTTTAATACAGCGTGGCTATCGTGCAGGACATTGCGATGGGTGCACGAGTGAGAAGAGGCTCACGTTATAACCGGCGAGGAAACCTCTCTTGCAACGGAGACGGCAGATAGCTTCATTCGCTACGAGCACGCGTCACGTTCCGGCTGGATCTGCATCTAATTCCAGGTTCCAATACAGATAGTCACGCCAACTTTCGGGTGTATTCCTGATGCCAATGGTGATGGTAATGACGGGATTCCAACGAGGTTTCACCGGTTTCTTTTTCAACTTCATCCCGGCCTCTTCAGGCGTGCGCCCGCTTTTCCGATTATTGCATCGCCAACAGGCCGTCACGATATTTTCCCACGTTTTTTTCCCGCCTTTGGCGATGGGAACCACATGATCGAATGTCAGTTCTTCCGTCCGAAATTTATGGTAACAATACTGACAACAGTATCCGTCCCGGGTAAAGATATTGATGCGGGAGAACTTGACGGCACGATGGCTGTCCTTCAATCGCACCAGTTTCAACAGCCGCATGACCGAGGGAAGTTTGATCGAGAGCGAAATCCCATGAATTTCACGATCGTAGACCTCCAGCACTTCGACTTTCCCTTGCCAGAGGAGCGCGATCGCTTTTTGCCAATGTACAACCCGTAGGGGTTCAAACGTGGAATTGAGCAGGAGGGTCATTTCCATGCAGCAACCTCATCCTCACTCGAGCTCCCGAATGTGGGAAAGGCTCGTCCGATGGGCCCAGCTACATCACAGCTGTTTCTATGCCATAAGGTTGTGATGAAATCAAGTAAGGACGCTCCTATTGCGGCGTCCGCCGATGAAGGGGAAGACATCTCTTATGGGTGAATACATAGCCGTCGCTTCCGTTTCCGAGATTCCCCCTGGCACAGGACGGACTGTGGAGGTTGCGGGAGTCTGGGTCGCTGTTTTCAACCTAAACGGGACGTTTTATGCGATCGATAACGCCTGTCCACACGCGGGTGGTCCACTCGGTGAAGGCAAAGTCTGCGGTACCGACGTTGAATGTCCCTGGCACGGCTGGAAATTCAACATCGTGTCCGGAGAGCGCGTCGGTAACCCAACCTTTCAGGTGCCTCGCTGTGATGTGCGCGTCATCGACGGTCGGGTCGAGATCAGACTTCCAGCAGAGTTGCAGTTTCTTTCATCGAATTGATTTTGTTGACAGATGCCCCAATATCTGTGCCGAGTGATACTGTCCCCTCCCCTCTTCCCAAGCCCCCCAGCCGTATCGTTTCAGCTGACCGACACAAGGTCACGCAACATCACTGCGTGAATGAGGTAAGAATCCGGAACACACTGAGGGGCCGAACCGAACGATCATTCAAAAAGTGAGTATGGGCACGCTCTTGCAGAATCTGACAACTTTCATTTAGTCTATATTTGCCCATTCTGCTTCTGTTCATTATTTCGCAGGTTGTGGCATCCTTGACAAGGATCAGACCGAAACCATAACCACAGAGACGCTCACGCAGCCGGTCACGATTGACATCGATCACATTCAGCCAGCTCTGAGCGGCGACAGACCGTGAAGACATACGGTTCCAGCCCATCAAAGACTCGGTCGTAATGCAGCCCATGCGATCATTCTTATTCACTGTAGTGCACTGGTGGCTATCCATCCTGCTATTGGGAGCGAGTCTCCCCGGCGTCGCACTGGCAGAAGTCAATGACGACGACAAGGCGCAGGCCATCGTCCACATGCTTGACTATGTCGGCGTCGATTATCCTGAGTCCGTGCAGAACGGTCAGGTGATCAAACCGGAAGAGTATGCCGAACAACGCGACTTTGCCGCCCAGGCCCTCACACTTCTCGGTCAGTTACCCGCTGTGTCTGAGCAGGATGTGTTGGTGCAGCAGGCACGCGAACTTTTGACCCAGATCGAAGCGAAGGCGTCGGGAGAGGTGATTTCAACTCTCGCCAATCAGCTGCTCGTTCACATCATCAACTCATGGAAGCTCAGTGTGGCGCCACGTCAGGCTCCGGACCTTCGACGTGGTGAGACATTGTTTCTGCAATACTGTGCCGCCTGCCACGGCATGCAAGGAAGGGGCGATGGGCCGCTGGCCAAGGGAATGGACCCAGCTCCCCGCAACTTTCACGATGAAGCTCGGATGCGTCAGCGTAGTCTCTATGGGTTGTACAACACCATCACACTTGGTGTACGCGGCACGCCAATGCGCGCCTTCGGCGAGCTCTCCGAAGCCGATCGGTGGGCGTTGGCCTTTTTTGCCGCCGGCCTGCGCACCGAACCTCGTATGGTGACGAAGGGCGAGGAACTCTGGCGGCAAGAACAGAGTAAAGCAGATTTTTACACCCTCCGCACCTTCGTCATGACCACACCCGCCCAACAGGCTGTTGCCGGTTCGTCACTTGATGCTGTGCGCGCCTATCTCACGCAGCAGCCACATGCGCTGGAGGCTGGAGCGCATTCGCCGTTGAACGTTTCGCGCATGAAAGTTGAGGAGGCCGCAGTAGCCTACGCCAATGGCCAGCAGGCAGACGCTCGGCGCCTTGCCGTCGCCGCCTATCTCGAGGGGGTGGAACTGATCGAGTCCGCGCTGAACAATGTCGACGCGCCGCTGCGTGCGGAAATAGAGCGTGAAATGATGGCCCTTCGGACGGCCATCGCAGAAGGAGCAAGCGCCGATGCCGTCACCGCGCAGACAACGAAGATTACGGCATTACTTGATCGGGCTGCAGAGCGGCTCTCCAGCAGCACCTTATCCCCGAATACCGCATTCGTGAGTTCTTTGGTGATCTTACTCCGAGAAGGGCTGGAGTCGATCTTAATTATTTCCACGATTGTCGCCTTTGTCGTGAGAACCGGTCGACGTGACGCCCTCCCCTACATCCATCTCGGCTGGATCGGAGCTATGGCACTCGGCGTCGTCACGTGGATCCTTGCGCGCTACATGCTCAGCATTTCTGGTGCGAACCGTGAGTTGACAGAAGGTCTCACAGCTTTGCTGGCTGCGGCTATGCTCCTCTACGTGGGATGGTGGTTACACAGCCGCTCGAACGCACAGGCGTGGAACCGCTATATCCGTGAACAACTGAACAGTGCGCTGGCCACCCGGACGCTCTGGACAATGGCAGGGCTCTCATTCCTTGTCGTGTACCGGGAGTTGTTTGAGATGATTCTGTTCTATGAAACGCTCTGGTCACAGGCCGGGCCAACCGGGCATAGTGCGGTCATGTGGGGCATCGCCATAGCAGCGATGCTGTTGGTGCTGATCGGCGGTATGATTCTTCGCTATAGCGTCCGTCTGCCCATCGGGCCATTCTTCACCGTCGCCTCAATCCTTCTGGCGGTGATGGCCGTGATTTTTGTTGGGAACGGCATCGCCGCCCTTCAAGCGGCAGGCGTCCTCGACGTGACGGATGTTCGTTTCTTCTCCTTGCCACTCTTGGGTATTCACCCGACTATGCAAAGTCTTGTTCCGCAGGCTCTGATCCTCGCCCTGATCGCCGGTGGGATCTGGTCTAACCGAGAAAAAGCTGATTAGTCCGATCACTGCTGTGCGAAGGCTCCTCGGAAGGTCCATCTTCAATGACAGAGGTGCTGTCCCTGATGGATAACCTTCCCTTTCCCGCCCACCGATCTTTGTCAAGGTAGCGAGAGTGCACTCATCAAGAAGCCAGTCGAATTCTTCTTCTCCAAGAGGCCTCAAGGGCCGGACACGTTGCTCGGCAACCGGCTCAAGTGCAGGCTAGGACGGAGGGGGGAACGGTGGAGTCGACTGTGGGTCGGAGTCGGGCGCTTTGGGAGTGACACCATCAGCCGGTAAGGAGGCAGCATTCACCTTCTTGAGATCGAGATGGGCGTGCCAAATAAACTCCCGTTCAAACCATTGGCCGCGCACACTCTGATCGCGGAGCTGGACACGAATTTCATAGATATGCCCTTCGACTTGTTTGACACGCCATTCGCCGAGCCGTACGCCCTGCCCACGCTCTTTCATGCTGCGAACGTGCTCGTTCATGGCATCAAGGATTGAGGGGAACCCGATGGCCGGATGGTGCTGTACGAGGGCCAAGGCTTCAACCTCTTGGGTCGTTCTCGACGGAGCCGTCGAAGGCAGCGACGTCCACACATAGTACAGCCCACCGAGCAACAACACGGCTACAACGGCGTAATGGATGATGTGAGTGCCGAACGATCGTAAAGAAGTCACGCTACCAGTCATTATGTGCAGAGCCTCACGGCTTGATCCTTCCTCCGTAGCAGACGACTGCGGAGGACGTGCAGCCGTGGACCTTCTTGTGGCTTCGGCGAAACCAGACGAAGCGGATCCTCCTCCGCCACGGTTTTGGCACGCCGCCCATGGGCTCTGGCCGATGTATCAGAGGACGCCCACTGTGTAATCCTCAAGAACGTCACAGCTGTGGCTTCCTGTCTTGGTGGGTGAAGTGCCGTGCCGGAAAATCCTTCGCCGCCATGCATCTTAGGAAGATCCGGAAGGTTCTGTCAATCCAACCAGAGTGCGGACCGCAGCTTGTCTGATGAAAAGGCGATGTGTTACAAGTATATTGCAGTCTCACCAGAGTGCGGATCGCATGAGTGGAGGGTATGAAGTTCTTTTTGTACGGTGATCTCCTCAATCCGTCACAGCTCCAGCGGCGAGCTCCGGAACATCACTTTCTGTACCGTGCCACTCTGTCGGATCACACCGTCAGGTTTTGTCGATGGTCATCCCAATGGCGATGCGGACTCGCAAGTATTGTCCCCTCACAGGGTGAACAAGCTTGGGGCGGCGTGTTCGAGTTAACGGATGAAGATGTGAACAGTATGGATCAGTTTGAGCAGGATGTCCCGCAGGGAGCCTACCGTCATCTCCAGGTGACAGTCTTGACCGAGACCGGTGAAAAGGAACTGGTCACCACCTATGCCGCCAACCCCATCGGGAAATTCAAGCCAAAGGATCACTACCTGGATTGGGTACTCAAAGGGCTGAGGCAGTGGAAATTTCCAGACAGCGTCATTCAGCAATGGGAATCATATAGACCGAAGTAACATGTGAGTCGACGGCTGATTGCACACAGCGGGAGGCTCAGCTTACATAGAGGAGATTATGCCAAAACCAAAATATCATATTCTTGTCTGCACGAATTCGCGCCCCCCTGGCCATCCTAAGCCATCATGCGGGTCAGCCGGAGCCGCACAACTGCTCATGGCCTTCAATATGGGCTTGATGCAGCGCGCGGTTCCTCCAGGACAGGTCTTGGTGAGTGCGACTGGGTGCCTCGGTCCTTGTGAACAGGGTCCGACTGTGGTCGTCTACCCTGACAATACCTGGTACTCCAAAGTCACGGAAGCGGACGTTGCCACGATTCTCGATGAACACGTGACGAAGGGGACACCAGCTGCTACACTCAAACCCGATTCGGTATGGAAGTAGAACGTATCGGAGCCCGAACTTGAGCAAGTATTGTGGTTGCAGTCGGCGAGTAAAAACATGACTGATCATCTGCACCTATGACGGCGCCTACGGTTCATGAACATAAGATCCATGCACCTCGCTCGATCGGGTGCATGATTATTACCTGTAGCGATACTCGGATCGCCGAGACGGACGGCAGCGGCCAGCTGATTCAAAAGCTGCTCAAAGACCAGGGACATACGGTTGTTGAATATCATCTCGTCAAGGACGATCCGGCACAGATTCAACTCTGGATCGCTCGGGCAATGACGAACGAGGCTGTCCAAGCGTTGATCATCAACGGCGGGACGGGGATTTCACGGCGGGACAGCACATTCGAAGCCGTGGATGAGATGTTGGAGAAGCGGCTTCCAGGATTCGGCGAAATTTTTCGGCTCTTGACCTACCAAGAAATGGGGTCACCTGCCATCATGAGTCGAGCCACCGCCGGCATTATCAAAGGGCGGTGTATTTTTTCCATTCCAGGTTCAGAACATGCCGTCAGAATGGCCATGGAAAAGCTCATCCTGCCTGAACTCGGCCATCTGGTGAAAGAATTGTCAAAATAACAGGTACATAGTGAGAAGTGAAAAGTAAGGCAGATTGAAAAAAGATCTGACATCTGGCAAGTAATTGCTTGCCCTGAGGTCACGTTTCATCTCGTACCTTTCACTTCTCTGGCTTCCTCAATCCTGCGTAATTTTTGGCTCCTCATACGATATCTCGGCAGAAATTTTCGACTGCGCATATCGTTTATAAAACGACAACACATCACGTACAGAGATCACGCCAATAATCTCACCGTTCTTACTGACGCCGAGATGGCGTACGCCGAGATCAGCCATCATAGACTGCGCGTCATCAATGGCTTCACTTCCCTCGATCGTGCACACCGGTGCCGTCATAATTTTCTCGACCGTCAGTTTTCCTAACGGCTTTCCGGATGCGACTGCTCGCCGTACAATATCAGTATCCGTGACGATCCCGACGAACTGCTTTCCTTTTTTGATCAATAACGATCCGACTCGCGCCTGACGCATTGTCTTCGCGGCACTCGCGATGGATACCTTGGGTCCAATCGATTTAGGCCGTTTGGTCATGATCTGTGCGACAGTAGACATGGCTTTCTCCTCCATTGGTGGGTGAATTTTCGACGGATGAACGCCGGCCACGCTCAAGTTGCCTTGGGTAAGAGTAGCACAGAATGCGCGGAGAGCTCAAAACAGGAGCAGGAAGAACCGCCCACTAGAACCGTTCTGCGTCATGTACTCAACGACCAGATTCTTAAAAAAAACGAACGACCCGGACGTTTCGAGAGCATGAAGGTCAGGAAACGGACGAGAAGAGCCTCTTGAGCATGTATGACTCAGCACGACTTTAAAATCGGAGCGTACCTTCTACCACCATGACGCAATGCCCACCGACCTTCACCCCTTGAATGGCATCATTGTCCGACTCCACCTGGACAAGAATCCGTGACGGACGGTCGATCTCGTAGCCTTGCTCGATGAGGATATCCGTCGTCGGCCCCACCTCAACGATTCCATGGTGAACTAAGTATGCTCCTAATGCGCCGGCGGCGCTTCCTGTCGCAGGGTCCTCTAAAATTCCAATCTTTGGCGCAAACATCCGCGCATGGACTGAGGTGAACGATTCGACTGTCACAGTCGTGAACACCATGATGCCGTTGGCACCGAATCGTTCACAGACAGCCGTGATTGCAGATGCGTCAGGAATGATCGATCGTACAGCCGTGAGAGTCCGCACCGGAACGATCAACACCGGTAAGCCGGTGGAGACGACCTGCAGTTCCCAGTTGGTTTCGACAACACCGGGTTTCGGTAAACCGAGAGCCCGACCAACCGAATACACCTCATCAACCGTCTCAATGGGATCGAGAAACTCGGGCTTCGGTTGAGACATGACGACCCGCACGACTCGTCCCTGCTCACAGTGCACTTCGATGGGAAATACGCCGATATTGCATTCTTGTAAGAGACAGGTAACACCCTCGTTCAATGCGATCCGTTTAAGAGAAGCCAGGACATAGAATGTGCCCAGCACCGGATGGCCGGCAAATGGAATCTCCTGTGTGGGAGTAAAGATCCGTAATCGTGCAGCGGCGGTGGGATCGGTCGGTGGAAAGACGAACACCGTTTCTGAGAGATTCATCTCTCGGGCAATCTGCTGCAGCTCGTCGTCCGTCAGTCCATCCGCCTCTGGAAAGACCGCCACGGGGTTGCCACCGAACGGTTGAGCCGTAAAGACATCGGCTTGATAGAATTTGAACATCCGTTGTTCCGTCATCGCCCCTCCTGAACTTATTGCGATCATACCGAAATACCGGCTCTTCCCACAGCACTGTCACCCATCTTTGTTGACAGAATCCGTTCCCTTTGGCACACTCCGCCCGTGGATTCGATCAGCGAGCAAGACATCGCCCATGCCTTAGACGTGTTGGGCCTCACCCATCCCTTCACAGTTGAAGACCTTGAACGAGCGAAACGCGTTCAGCTCTATACCTGGAACCCTTCGCGCTATGCCGGCCTCACGAATAACCCCGCTCTATATATGCAACAGTTTCGGAAAGCGGAGGACATGACTAAGACGGTCGAAGCCGCCTACGCGCTGATTTCCACTGTGTTCGTCCCGGATGACGAAGCCCAATAGGTAGCACACAATCCCGTACGCATCTCTCGTCCAGCCCGCCTTCATCACACAGGTGCCGTATTAAGTGGCCTCGTGGCTGGTGACCCGCGACATCCCTTCATCACCAGACGACTGTGCCACCGGCCACGTAATCAAGCCGGAGACACCGTCTGCGGATCCCACTGGCTGCGTCTGCTGCGCATAGATCTGCGGCAACTGGTTGGTTCCGAATTTTGAAATATACAAAAAGACATGTTCACGCGAGTTCACCCGTACGGCCCAGGGGTGAAAATCTTGTTTATAGAATTCCTCGCACAGCTGCATCGCATCGAGACAGGATAGGGTGCTCGGATCGTTCAAGGTGTAGTAGTAGTCCAGCGGAAGGTCGTATTCCTCCTGCTTGTGGATCGTAATCCCAAATTTCTCAGGGTGCCGCACCATCGGGGTATGACGATACGCCACGAAATAGAACAGTTCCAACGAATGAATCACCGGCTGATTGTCCAGGACAAACTGTCGGGTTTCCATCGCTTCCTGAAACGTTTCACCTGGAAATCCATAGAAGGCCATCACATGGTTCCAAATCCCCGACTTCGCCGCCATTTGAAGATTGCGCTGGATCACGCTCTTCTTGGCATGCTTATCCATGAGGTTCAACACACGCTCGTTGGCCGATTCCATCCCATAGTAGAGCGTGCAACAGCCGGCCTTGGCTGCAAGATCCCACATGGCCTGGTCTTGGAGGGTCTCTTCAAATCGAATGAGCGTCGTCCACTTGATCCCTACATCCTGGTCGACCAGCAACTGTGAGACTTTCTTAAACAGTGCGGGCGGATAAGACTCATCGCTGAACAAGAAATGCCGACACTGGTACTTGTCCCGTAACACCTTGATCTGGTCAACGACTAGCTGGGCTGGCATCCCACGATACTGATCGAAGTAGCCCTGCCCATGGTCACAAAACGTGCAACGTCCCCAATAGCAACCACGCGTCGCGAGATAAGGAATGATGAGTTCCGGAACGAAATACCGATCGAGCGGCATCCCATCGAAATCCGGCAATGGTAACGATTGCGTCTTTTCCGTATAGACCTCGGGATTGCGCTGAAGTCCTGAAGCATCGCGATAGATCAAGTTAGGAACAGACGCGAGCGACCGCTGTCCGTTCAGGGCCTCGATCAGCCAGAGCAGCGCATGCTCTCCTTCATAGAGAATCGCGGAGTCGAAGACTTCCGTGAAAAAACGCTCGTGATGCACGAGATCTTCATGCAGTCGCGTGATCACATTGCCACCCACGACAAGATGGATCTGCGGGAAGGTGTCCTTGATCATCTTAGCGAAGGTGAGGCCGGCTAGCAGCTGCATCTGCGTGCCAATCGAAATACCGATGACATCCGGCTGCTCTTTGGCCACTTCCGGTAGGACGAGCTGATTACAGAGATCCCGATAGACATTCACCTGCTCGTCTGCCAAACAGGCGAACACTTCCTGCGAGACACCAGGTCGATAGCCCAGGTTGCTTTCCATCGGATAGAAGACGAGCGACGCAGGATAGTAGGCGGCAGAGATGTAGGCCATCGTCTCGCGGAAGGTATTGAGCGCCCCTTCTAACAACTCAGCCTGATAGAATCGCTCACCTCGGACGATCAGCTTGGCATCTTCAGCCCTGTCGGCCAGGTCGAATACATCACGCTCATGGGCCTGCTCAACCACGGCGAGTTGATTCATGTCTCGTTCGGTCAGGGCACCGGCCTTTTCCTTCTCTTGCAGCATCTTGAGCTGCATGCCCAATCGTGCCTTGACCCAGATCAGGAATTCCATGCTGAAGAAGTGATCCCACATCCCGATGTTGATATCGCGCTGGATGACCGTATGTCCGGCGTCGCGCAATACGGCGGTCAGCGAAGGCAAGGCAAGGTACGGCGCCGTCGGTACCCACTCCGGTGGAAACAGGAGCATGACCTTGGATTTCTTCCGATCCTCTTTCTTGATCGGAACTAAGCCGTCGATTTGGACAAGTCCGGTACTACTCATGGTCATCATTCGTGAAAGGTAAAAGGTGAGAAGTGAAAAGTTGGAACTTCTATCTTTGAAGGCCCACCTTTCACTTTTCGCGTTTTACGTTTTACTATCTGCTACATTTTCCCTGCGAGCGTGGTCGTAACACCAACTGTTTTCACCGATTTATATTGGAGATCACACAGCTTACCTAAACCAAATCTTGAGATATAGAGGAAGATGTATTCACGCGTATAGAGCCGCAAATCCCAGCCAGGGTTGTGGTTCCGTTCAAACTGTTCAAAGACACGCTCAGCCTCTTCAATACTCATTCCATTCTTAACGGTGTAATAATAATCGAGCGCTAAATCCCACTCAGGATTTTTGTACGCCGTCACGCCCCACTTCTCTGGATACTTCGCGACCGGATTGTGTCGGCCAAGATCGAACGTCCCGAACCCGAGCGAATGGACATAGTCCTTGTTCTGCTCAAGAAACTGCACCGACTGCCAGGCCTCTTCTTTTGTCTCGCCCGGAAATCCAAAGAAGCCCATGCAGTGGTTCCAGATCCCCGCCTCTGCCGTCAGCCGAAGATGCTTCGTCATCACCTCAGCCGTCGTCGCCTTATCCATCAACTGTAGGACTCGCTCGACTCCTGATTCATAGCCGAAATGGAGATACTTGCAGCCAGACTCCTTTGCATCCTGCCACACCGCTTCATCGAGCAAGCTCTTCTCAAATCGCATGTGGGTCGTCCAGACAATGCCCATTTGGCTATCAATCAGCCCACGCGTGAGCTTGCGAAACAAAGCCGGCGGATAGGATTCGTCGGTGAAATGAAAATGTGTCGCAGCGTATTTGTCACGAAGATACTTGATATCCGCGAGCGCATCCTGAATCTTCTTCGATCGATAGCCGGCGGTGTAGCCTTCACCGTGATCACAGAACTCGCAGCGACCCCAGTAACAGCCGCGCGTCGCCAGATAGGGCAAGATCCTCGTCGGCACGAAGTACTTCTCCAGCGGCAAACCATCAAAGTCAGGCGGCGGCAAGGTCGCAAGATCTTCCGCGTAGCTTGTCGATGACGTATGGATCCCGGTTTCGTCCTTGTAGATGGTATTCGGCACTTCGGCCAAACTCCGTTTGGCCCCCAATGCCGATACCAGCTGCACGAAGGCCGTCTCCCCTTCATAGACCACGGCACTGTCGAAGTACTGGAACAACGGTGACTGCGGCAGTACATCGCGCAGGCGCGCCACCGTATTGCCGCCGATCGTGATGTGGATGTGAGGAAAGTGCTGTTTGATCAGGGCACAGAAGGTCATCGTCGAGAACATCTGCTGCTGCAGGACGATCGAGACCCCGATCACATCCGGCTGTTCTCGTTCAATGGCCGGCTTCACCAGATGCTCGAATACATCGCGGTAGATATTCACCTGTGTATCGTTCACCGCGTCCATCACTTCGGACGAGACGAAGACCTTGTACGACAGATCCGTCTCCATCGGTGGCATGCAAATTCTCGCCGGAAAATAGACCAGCGAAGTCACCGACATAACTTCACGAAAGACTTGAAGTGACCACTCTAACTTATCGATATTATAGAACTGTTCGCTTCTGATGATGCGCTTCGCCTCTTCGGCATTCTGAATTAGCTTGGCCATCCGTTGATGCGTCACATCGCAGAGGGCCAACTGCAGATCCATCTCGTTTGCGTCAAGATCCCGCTTCTTCGACAGCTTCCGCAGCCGGTCGAGTTGCTGTGGCACCCGACGCAGGACCTTCTTCAAAAAATCCTCGCTGAAGTACCAGTCCCACATCTCACAATTGATGTCTTTTTGAATGACGGTGTGCCCGGCCTGGCGAAGGACAGCAGTGAGGGATGGTAATGAAAGGTACGGTTCAGAAGGAAACCAATCCGGTGGAAAGATCAGCATGACCTTCGTCTTCCGGCCGCCGGTGGCTTCAAACTGTTGACGATTGAGAAGAATCAGCTCCTTGGAAGCGCGGTTGCCCTTCGAATACTCGACTTTCACGTGGGATCTCGTCCTTCTTCTGTCCGGCCACGAAGCGACAGAAATAGTCAGAAAGCCAATGGGTTATAGCAGAAACGTATTCTACGGGGGAGCAAGATTGAGATGCAAGGGTGAGGGATAGCTCGGTCAGATAATCCACCGTGCTTGCTGAGGCCCCACGATGAAACAGTGGTCCCTCAATGCGCGCAGTAAAGGACCATCTGACCACTCCTTAGAGAGAAATAAATGAAGAACGTTGTAGTGAATCAGAGCTACTTCGTCTGGTAGACCGTAGACCCAAGAATGAGAAACGCTTACAATATCGTAGTTTTGTTGGTTACTTAATGCCGTCGTGGGAGCAGCCAATGCGCATAAAAAACCCGCCCCACCCTGGCCTATCAGTCCGGTTTGATTGTCCTGAACCACTGGGACTTTCGATTGCGGAAGGAGCCAACGTGCTGGGCGTCAGCCGGCAGGCTATGAATAACTTGGTCAGCGGCAAAGCCGGGATTTCTGCCGAAATGGCAATCCGATTAGAGAAAGCTTTTGGCGGAGATGCCGAAACCTGGCTACGGATGCGGGCGGCCTATGATCTCGCACAGGCTGAAAAACGGGCCGAAAAGATCAAGGTGCGGCGCGTCACAGAGGTGTTGGCACCAGCTTAGCCCGGTGGACACAAGAACAAACTCCACCTCGTAATCATGAAGAAGTGCAGGGCTTATCAACCAGAACTCATTGAGAATCTGCGCAATCTGGGAGAAGCAGAGGAATACTTGAACGTGGTGTTAGAAGCAGACGATCCCGAATTGTTCTTGCTGGCCCTTCGAATGTGACTGAAGCCCAAGGAAGTGTAGCGCGGCTTGCCGAGAAAACGAAACTGAACCGTGAAAGCCTTTACAAGATGCTCTCCGAACAGGGGAATCCTGAACTCAAGAGCCTCAATCTCCTATTACACGCGTTAGGTTTTCGGCTGGCCGACACGGAAAATCGATGATAGTCATTACTCGTGCATGACCCTATTCATGCGCTAATGGCATTCTTTAGCCGCTCAAACTCAGTTCAAGGAAATTAATTTATGCCCGGTTTTCAATTACCAAGCGATCCACATCTCAGAAGGTGGATGCTATTTGTGGACGGAGAAAACTTTACTATTCGAGCGCAGAAAGTAGCACAGGCCAGTAACATTGTCCTTCCTGAAGGGGCTCATTATCTGAAAGATATTTACATCTGGCTTCCAGGCTTGCAAGCAACTCAGGACACAACCCAAGGCCATTTGAGGTTGCAAGCACATGCCATCCGTTCTTTTTATTACACCAGTGCGTCAGGCGATGAACAAAAACTCGTAGATGTGAAGCGACGCCTTCGTGAGCTCGGCTTTAATCCTCAGGTCTTCAAGAAAACAAGAGATAAATCAAAAGGTGTCGACATTGCGCTCGCCAAGGATCTCTTAGTGAACGCCTTTTTTGATAACTATGATGTTGCGGTCTTGATTGCTGGTGATGGGGATTATGTTCCATTGATCGAAGAGGTTAAGCGGCAAGGCAAGGTTGTCTATTTGGTTTTCTTTAAGGAAGAAGGGCTAAATGAGGCTCTATGGTTGGCTGCAGATTCCTACTTTGAGATGAAGCAATTTTTTGTAGACTCATGGAACAGATTTAATCAAGAAACGAGCAGCAATAAATGAAGTGTGAGCATAAAGCAAAGATGGAAGTGTCAAAGGAGACTCTGGAAATTCAGAAGACAGAAAACAATCGCAGAAACCGTATCACGACTCAGGTTTGCTATGGCGACCTGAGCAGATTGGCTAAAGAGGGTTGAAACGCATTTACGAAGCGAGACTTGGCCCCAAAACTAAAGGCACTGGGCATGCTTGAATACAAGAACTGAGGGGACGCTGATTTGACTCCATCGTTATAGACAGAATGATGTAGGATGCTCAAAATGGCCGTCCAGCTAGGCCGCAGCGAGCGAAGGGGCGAGGCATACGCTTCGGTACGTTGAGCCGCTGAGCGACGCGAGAACACCGCTGGCGGACGTTTTCAGCATCCTGTTAGAGCTTCATGGCTAGGTCGGCCTCTATCATCTCTGGCTTCTCACTCGGCGCATAGCGTTTCAGGACCGTACCATCGGGACCGACGAGGAATTTGGTGAAGTTCCATTTGATCGCCTCGGTCCCGAGAATCCCGGGCTTCTCCGATTTGAGGTATTGGTAGAGCGGGTGTGCGTTCGCGCCGTTCACGTCGATCTTGGCGAACATCGGAAAGGTGACACTGAATTTGCTGGTGCAGAACTGTTTAATCTCTGCTTCGCCGCCTGGCTCCTGCTGTCCGAATTGGTTACAGGGGAACCCGAGCACCACGAACCCCCGATCTTTGAATTGTTCGTAGAGCGTCTGGAGTCCCTCATACTGCGGCGTGTAGCCGCACTGGCTCGCAACATTCACGATGAGCAGCGTCTTGCCGCGGTAAACCTCCATCTTCTGCGGCGTACCGTCGATCGTGAC
>NZ_JBLFBO010000043.1:0-21882 GCF_047338595.1 Nitrospira sp. BLG_1 | reverse complement strand
ACGACATCACAACTGGTAGGACTCCATGCGCGCTGTGATCTTTGACTTTGACGGTGTGATCGCCGACACTGAACCCCTGCACTTTGAAGGCCTCCGCCGGACACTGGCCGATATCCAGATCACCTTGACCGAGAAGGACTATTACACTGACTATCTTGGGTTTGATGATCGCGGATGCATCCTGGAAGCACTTCGAGTCAATCACCGTCCAATTTCGAGCTTGCTGGTCGAAGACTTGATGGCCAAAAAGGCCATCGCCTATATGGCCTCGATCAAGGAACACCTTGTGATTTTCCCCGGTGTGAGCGCGTTCATTGAAGAAGCAGCGGCCACCTATCCTCTCGCCATTGCTTCCGGTGCGCTCCGACCAGAAATAGAACTCGTGCTCGAACAGATCGGCCTTCGCAAAGCCTTTGGTCACATCACAAGCGCTGAGGATGTGGCACATGGTAAACCCCATCCGGAACCATTTCTTCAGGCCTTGGCTGGTTTGAACCGTCATCAATCGACGTCCGCGATACCAGCCGAAGCATGCTTGGTCATTGAAGATTCTCGTCCAGGCATTCGAGCCGCAAAAGCCGCTGGGATGCGGGTGTTAGCCGTCACCAACACCCACACCGCGCAGGATCTCCACGAAGCCGATGCCATCACCCTGAGCTTGAGCGAGACGCACTTGGACGAGCTGCGCGCACGCCTGTGGCCAGACTAGCGAACAATTGGAAGGGATGATGCGAGGTGTACGCTGTTCAGTACGTCGAGTTTCTGAGCGAGGCAAAGCAACGCTGGCAAGATTTTTGAGTATCCGGCCGAGGCTCAAGTAACCTATGAGAATCTGCTCACTCATCCCAGGTGCGACAGAGGTGGTCGCAGCGCTCGGTTTGGAGCACCAGCTCGTCGGCATCAGCCATGAATGTGACTTTCCTCATTCTATTCGACGAGTTCCTGTCATGATTGAGCCACTGGTCGAAGCAGCACACACTACAAGCAGCGGGATCGACCAACGAGTCAAAGACCTAGTCGCTGCCGGACACCAGCTCTATCGATTAAAGGAAGAAGCCTTTCATCTCGCTGACCCCGAGCTCATCTTGGCGCAAGACCTCTGTCACGTCTGCGCAGTGACTCCAGACCAACTCAGCAGGGCCATGCGCTTGCTTCAACACCAACCCGAGCTGCTGATCCTCAGTCCAACGACCTTACAGGATGTGATTCATGCCATCGAGCGGATTGCCAACGCCGTTGGTGCTGTTTCAAAGGGAGAAGCCCTTGCGGCCAATCTCCGCGACCGACTGGAAAGCGTCCGCCTCCGGACGGAGAAGGTGGCCGTCCGCCCACGGGTGGTATGCCTCGAATGGCTCGATCCTCTGTACGTCGCCGGCCATTGGGTTCCTGAAATGGTGGACTTAGCGGGAGGGCACAACGTACTGGGATCCAAGGACCGGCCATCCTATCAAACGACATGGGACGATGTGGCCGCAGTAAAACCAGATGTGGTCATCGTGATGCCCTGTGGGTACTCAGTTGATCAAACACTCAATGAGCTTCGGCAGATCGGGCCTGCTCAAGTATCCTGGCAAGGGGCACGGATGTCCCGGTCGGACGTGTATCTCGTAGATGCCAGTTCCTATTTCAGCCGGCCAGGCCCCCGACTGATCGACGGAGTGGAACTCCTGGCCGCCATTCTCCACCCAGACCGAGACCACCCGCTTGATCGCTCTCAGGTGATCAAATTTGAACCATCTGTACTAGCTGGAGACAGTGCGACATGAAGGCCTCGGACGCTCAAGCCTATTGCACGGCCTACACCAAGAAAAGCGGCAGCAACTTCTATTATTCGTTCCTCTTTCTTCCAAAAGCCAAACGCGAGGCCATGTACACCGTCTATGCCTTCTGCAAAGCGGTGGACAGCGCCGTCGATGAACCGACCGCCGGCAGCAATCCCAAGGACGAGCTGAAGCACTGGCGTGAAGAACTGGACGCGGTGTATTCCGGAACCCCGACGACTCCCATCATGGTGAGTCTCGCACACCATGTGAAAGCGTTGAGTATTCCGAAGGCCTACTTCGAGGAGCTGATCAAGGGCGTCGAGATGGATCTCTTCAATAACCGCTATGTCACGTTCAATGAGCTCTCGCTCTATTGTTACCGCGTCGCATCCGTCGTCGGGCTTATCTGTCTCCACATCTTCGGGGTCACGTCCGCACGGGCACAAGACTATGCGGTCGCCCTCGGCATGGCCTTTCAGCTGACGAACATCCTGCGTGATGTGGGAGTTGATGCCGCTCAGGGACGCATCTATCTCCCGTTGGACGACCTGCGAAAATGGAACTATGCAGAGAAGTCGATGCTCAACCGAAGCTATTCTCCTGAATTCCGAGTCTTGATGGAATATGAGGCATCCCAAGCCCATCACTACTATAAGCGAGCCGAAGCGGCCCTCGCAGGGCTCTCCTCCAGTGAACGACGTGCCCTCACGGTGGCAGAGATCATGCGTGGAATCTATAGCCGGATTCTGGAACGGATTGAACGGTCGGACTATCAGGTATTCGGGCCACGGATCAGCCTCACCACCACTCAACGGGTGATGATCGCCCTCGGGGTATGGCTCCGCTCACGATTCTCGTGACCCCCCCGTCCTCCCAAACCGTGTTGATTGTGGGTGCCGGCCTGGCCGGTCTCGCCACTGCCTACCAGCTCCACCAACAAGGCTACCAGGTCACTCTGCTCGAGTACGCGGACTGGCTCGATGGATTTCGAACCGACGCGTCCGATCCCACAGCAATCACCTTTGGGTGTCATCATGAGAGCAAGCGAGTGCTCCAAGAACTCGCCCAAGGGACAGACTCACGCTCCGACCAGACCATTCCTCTCGAATTTCGACTCCCCACTGGACAGACTGTGCCCTATCAGTCCGCCCGCCTTCCCGGCGCCTTGCAGTGGATGATGAGCGTCTTCAATTTCCATGGCCTCTCCTGGCAAGACCGCTGGAGACTGTTCTCCCATGTTGAGCAGATTTGGGAACAGGCCGAAACTCTTCCGGCTGATTTAGAGAATCGCACAGCAGATGAATGGCTCACTGCCATCGGCCAGAGTGCGGAAGCCAGGGAACGGATTTGGTCCCCACTTGCTCAGTGGTTGACCGGCAACGCACTGCCCCGTTTGTCCGCAGCAACCTTCGTGCACACCCTATCAACCGTGTTCCTCCGTGATGCGTCCGACTCCAGACTCACATACCGGTCGGGAACCATTGATCAGCGATTTCTTATCCCGCTGAAAGAGATCCTGCATCGAAATCATGTCCGGTTCATCCCCTTGGCACAGCCACCGCACATCCGATTTGGACAAGACGGCATACAGGACATTCGACTCCCCAACGGGACAACGTTGCAAGCCGGCTGGTACATCAGCGCGCTTTCATATCGGTACCTCCTCCGCTTGCTTCCCGAACGGTTTCTCACCCGCTATGCCTACTTTGCCCATCTCACGGAACTCCAAAGCCTCGGTGAGATCGTGGTTCAGCTGACCATTCATACCACCAGCCAGCCGCCCCGACTGCTCCTGTTCAACGGCAAGCCGTTCCATCACCTCACAAGATCTCCCGTTGGCGCACAGGAACTCGTCGTTCGACTCACAGGAACCGAGATCTCACTTATGGGATTAGACGAGGAGCAGGTGATCAATGCCGCGCAAGTCAAGACGGCCACAGTGCTTTGTGACCTTTCTATGAGTGACGTCACATCTCGGCAGGTCTTTCGAGATGATCACGCTACGCTGCTGCTTGCGCCGGGAGCGGCTCGACTCCGGCCGCTTCAACAAAGCCCCGTCCGGAATCTGCTGGTCGCCGGAGCCTGGACCGATACGAACTGGCCTCCTAACGTTGAGAGCGCTCTTGTCAGCGCCCGCCGCTGCTCCGAGATCATCACAGGCCGGCCGTCTTGACCTGTGAATGCCTGGATGGTACGAGTATCAAATGACAGGATGGGGTACGCTGTGGGGACTGGTCTTGTTAAGCACCACGTGCGGATGTGCGCAGAGTCCCTATGAGCACGGAGGTCACCCGACGGGGTTGAGTCGGTATGATGTTGAACGGGATTATGCCGAGTGCGAGTACAAAGCCAGATTGGCCAACGAGCAGCACTTCTCTAGCTCCAGTTCACCCTTTCCGTTTGGTTCGGGACCTCAGAATCCTGCCGACCATGCCCGTGCGTTGCATGGCCTGACCGCCATTAACGCCATGCGAGACACCTGCCTGGCGGCCAAAGGCTACCGACTGAATTAGCGCCTGTCTCATCCGTTTTTCAGCGTTGACTTCACCCCAGTTCCCTCCTATATGATGCCTTCCAACTTTTCACATTTTACGTTTCACGTTTTCCATCTTTAGTCGATGCCATGACACTCACCCCTCTCGAAGAACTCGCCAAGTCGCTCGTGAACTGTGAGCGATGCAAACTAGCCAAGCTTGGCCGTAGCCAAGTCGTCTTTGGCGTGGGAAATCCTCATGCCAGCATCATGTTTGTCGGAGAAGCGCCAGGGTCCAATGAAGACCTGAAGGGCGAGCCATTTGTCGGAGCCGCAGGGAAACTTTTGAATGATCTTCTGGCCTCAGCTGGTCTGTCGCGTGATCAGATCTACATTGCCAATGTCATCAAGTGCCGACCACCGAACAATCGAGACCCGGAACAAGATGAAGTGGAGACTTGCAAACCGTTCCTGCTCCAACAGATCCGGTTGATCCAACCCAAGCTGGTCTGCACGCTGGGCAACTGGGCCACGCAGACCCTCTTGGAACGCAAGGTCGGTATCACAAAAGTGAAGGCGCAGGCCTTCCACATGAAGGACTTTGTGCTCTTCCCGCTGCTCCATCCCGCTGCCGCCCTGCACCAGGGCAATCTGCTTCCCACCTTGAAGGAAGATTTTAAGAAGCTGAAAGAATTCCTCGACAAGCACACCAAACCAGCCGAGCCGACCAACACCGCGCCTACGCAAGCCGCACAAGTCCTGAATATTGAATCCCCCCAGCCGGCGCAGATGGACTTGTTCGGGTAACTGGGCTGCGTGCTTCTGTGAGAGGTTGGAGCCCCTAGCTTCGTCGTCGGATGGCTGTGCAACTCTTTCCGCTCTGGATTTCATTCGAACGGAACCTCGGACAACACTCGCCAAAGGCTAGACGCAAGGGAACAACGTCACCTCGTGAAATTCACGAGGCTTTTGATTTAATAGTCGATGAGGATTCTGAACTGGCAGACTGACTGTCTTCGTTATTCTCCGCAGGCTTCTCTTCTTCCGGCACATCGAACCACTGCACCAGCATCTCTTCCCACCAGGCTTCAGTCACGTCCTCACCCGGGTCCGTCCCGAGAAAGGCCACGTCCTCGTTCTTGATGCTGGCACCAACGAGCTGCGGTTGGAATTTTGTGCGGTTGATGACTTCTTTCGTGGCATAGCCGCCGATGATCCAGGAGTCCGGATCGGCCCGGCGGGATTTGTAGGCCTTCAGACCGAGCTTGAGGTGCATGAAGATCTGCTGCTGGACCAGATCGGTCACGCCGGACTGAGGCAGGCTCAAGGTCTTCTCGATGCGTTTTCGCCAGTGCCGATCGTCGTAGCGCGACGTGATCAGCTGCAGCATCTTCTTTCCCAGTTCGGCATCAAGTGGCATGGTGTGTATTCGACTTGTGTTTACTTGCGGCTATACAGGCCGGTGAACGAGGCCTTGGCCAGAGCGTTCTGGTTGAGATAGAACCCGACCATCGCGGCGGGAGTCACTGGCTTCAAGGACAAGTGTTCTACCTTTAACGCATAGATCGTAAAAATATATCGATGGGGTTTGTGGCCGACAGGGGGACAGGGTCCTCCGTACCCGGGTTCACCAAAATCCGTCATGCTTTGCACACTGCCTTGTGGCGCACTAGGCCCACCAGGTCTTCCAGCGTCCGCAGCCAGAGCCGAAATGTCCTCAGGGATGTTGAAGATGACCCAATGCCACCATCCACTGCCGGTCGGCGCATCCGGATCATAGACCGTCACCGCAAAGCTCTTGGTCCCCTTCGGGGCATTCGCCCAGCGCAACTCGGGAGACACATTATTCCCGGTACAACCGAATCCGTCGAAGACATGGGTCTTACTGATCGTGCTGGCTGGCTTGATGGTGGGACTCGTCAGCTGAAATTCTGCAGCCGTACTGATCCCTGGAACCAGAGCGATCGCCACGAGTACGCGACTCCATAGTGATTTCATCACGTGTCCCCTCTCCATCCGAAATAATTCCCTAGGCGCAACATCCCGCCATCCATGCTCAAAGAAAATTAGCCGAGATGTTGCTTGAAGAAAGCCTTCGTCCTGGCCCAGGCATCCTTTGCTGCTTCCGGCCGATACACCGATGGATCCGTGTCTCGGAAAAACGCATGGGGAGCGCCGGGGTAGGTTTTGATCTCTCCGGTCTTGCTATATTTCTTGAGCGCCGCCGCTAACCGCTGGACGTCCGCCTTCGTAATCCAACCGTCGTCCTCACCATAGAGGTACAGTACTGGGCAGGCCAGCTTCTGAATGGGTGTATCGGGATTCGGCACCTGGCCGTAGAACGGCACCGCCGCTTTAATCCCTGGATTCAGACAAGGCAGCATGAGGGCATAGGAACCACCCATGCAAAACCCCGTCACGCCAATCCTTGCTGCGTCGACCTCTGGAACTGATTTCAAATAGGCTACCGTGGCATTCAGATCAGCGAGACTATCTTCTTGTTTCAGTGTGTTCATCAGCTTGCCGGCCTCTCCGGCATCCGTGGTCAATACATGCCCAAGGCGTGAATAGAGGTCCGGTGCCATCGCCACATAGCCTTCCGCCGCATAGCGTCTTGCGATGTCTTTTATGTGATCAGTGAGTCCCCACCACTCCTGTACTACGATAACAGCCGGACGCTTATCGTTCGTCTGCGGAGCCGCCACGAAAGCCTTCATGCCCACAGTTCCACTTTGATACTGAACGGTTGTTTCTCGAATCGATGCAGCCATGATTCACCTCACTGGGAAAAGAGCCTATGGCAGATAGCGTATAGCGAATGGCAGGAAGAACAACCTCAGTGCCCTTTGGCATCTGGCCATCAGCAATTGGCTATAGGCCATTAACCCTCAACTCCCCGCTACCATCATCTCGGCAATCTTGACTGTCGGGCTTGCGATACGTCCACGGAACACGAGGTCATTCCCGATCACATCGATGTCTTTCAGCATCTGCTTTAAATTTCCCGCGATGGTAATTTCTTCAACCGGGTAGGCCAGCTCTCCGTTCTCAATCCAGAACCCGCAGGCTCCTCGCGAGTAATCCCCCGTCACCATATTAATGCCGAACCCGATCAACTCCGTCACAAAGAGCCCTTCTTTAATGGACCCAATAATTTCTAGCTGACTCTTCACTCCAGGGACCAGGTAAAAGTTGGTGGGACCCACCGAGGGACTCTCTCCCACACTCCGTGAGGCGTTGCCCGTCGACGGCAAGCCCAACTTTTTCCCCGAATAGGTATCGAGCAAATAGCTCTTTAATACCCCTCGTTCCACGATGGTATTTTTGCGTGTCGCCAGCCCTTCACCATCGAACGGACGTGATCCAAGGCCGCCGACCATGCGACCGTCATCATAGATGGTCATCAAATCGGAGGCGATCGTCTGTCCCAGTTGATCGAGGAGAAATGATGCACGTTTATAGAGTCCGTAGCCCGAAACAGCGCTGCATAAGTTCGCCAGAAGGCTCCCTGCCGTCTCTTGATCGAACACCACCGGCACACGTTTCGTCGCCACCTTGCGCGCGCCCAATCGGCGAATCGCACGACGCGCCGCTTCCTGTCCGATCGATTCCGCAGACGCCAGGCGAGCAAACTTGCGCTGAACCTGATACCAGGCATCCCGTTGCATGCCACCGGTCGCGGACTCGGTCGCAATCGGGGACACAGACAAAGAAAAGTTCGAGCTTCGATACGAACCCACGAATCCATGACTATTGGCCAGCACCACTCGCCCGGATGAAGAATCAAACTCTGCCCCCTCCGAATTCGTGACACGTGGATCAGTTGCAAAGGCCGCAGCTTCTCCTCGCTTGGCCCAATCGATCTGTGTGTCCGTATCGAGCACCGTATCATCATAGAGATCGAGATCCGGTTGCTCTACGGCCATATGCCCGGCATCCGGCAGGCCTGAGACATCATCTTCGACAACGGCACCGGCCAAGGTGCAGGTGTCGGCCACAAGCTGATTAAGAGAGGCCCGTGAGAAATCGGATGTGGACGTTGTGGCAGACCGCTTTCCGATAAAGACGCGCAAGCCGAGACGCTTCTCTCTCGCCTTGGTCAGTCGGTCAACCGTCCCGACTCGTACTTGAACGGAAAAGGTCTCTCCATCGGCCACGACAATATCGGCTTCAGTCGCCCCACAAGCCTTCGCCTGACCCAATACATCGGCCGCCAACTGGGCATATCCGTTGGCACTATTTGGCATGGTCGTTTTCTCGAGCATCACACTCTCTTCTCAGAGGTTATCTGTCAACCACATGCTGACCGATTGTGAGAAAGCGAAGTTAGCACGAGCCGGCTGTTTATCGTTGTGTCCCACCGACTGTGATTTCGTCCACCTTGATGGTCGGTAAGCCGACCCCGACCGGCACCGATTGGCCGTCCTTCCCGCACGTACCAATGCCGTTATCGAGCTTGAGATCGTGCCCGACCATCGATACCTTCGTCAGAATCTCCGGCCCGTTCCCGATCAACGTGGCTCCCTTGACCGGCTTGGTAATCTGGCCGTCCTCGATGAGATAGGCTTCGCTGGCTGAAAATACGAATTTTCCGTTCGTGATATCGACCTGTCCACCGCCAAACGAGACGGCGTAGAGACCTTTTTTAACGGATCGAACGATGTCATGCGGGTCAGACTCACCGGCCAACATGAACGTGTTCGTCATGCGCGGAAGCACCACGCTTTGATAATTTTCGCGTCGGCCATTCCCCGTCAAGGGGATCCCCATGAGACGTGCGTTCAGCTTATCCGTAATATAGCCACGGAGGATGCCTTTTTCGATGAGCGTCGTACAACCGGTCGGCGTGCCTTCATCATCCATATTCAGGGAACCACGCCGAAAAGGAAGGGTGCCGTCATCCACGATCGTACAGACGTCCGATGCGACCCGTTTGCCGATCAGGCTGGAAAACGCGGAAGTCTTCTTGCGGTTGAAGTCGGCCTCCAACCCATGTCCGATCGCCTCATGAAGTAAGATCCCGGGCCACCCGCCGGCCAACACCACCGGCATCACTCCGGCCGGCGCATCAACGGCGGATAAATTGAGAATCGCTTCCCGCGCGGCTTCCCTGGCATAACTTAAATGGCGATTGTCTTCGCGATAATAAGCAAAGGCAACCCGGCCGCCGCCGCCAAAACTTCCTACCTGACGATTGTCTCGATCTTCAGCGATACAGGTAATCTGGAGACGGGACAACGGCTGGATATCACCGACGAGCGTCCCCTCCGAGGTCGCCACCACCACGACCTTGTATTCCGTATTAAATGAAGCCATCACGTTCTTGATGCGGGGATCGTACCGCCTGGCTTCAGCATCGATTTCGTTCAAAAGCGCCACCCGCTCGGGCGTCGCCACCTCAGCCTTTGCCCTCTCGATCGGATAGAGATCACGGGTCGGTCGTCGCTGCGTAGGCACCGGAACCGTGGAATGCCCTTTTGGAGAATTGGCGATATACCGAGCAGTGTCAGCGGCAACTTCGAGATCCCGCTTCGTCAACTCATCCGAATAGGCAAAGCCCGTCTTTTCTCCTGCGGTGGCCCGAACCCCGACCCCCTGTGACACGCTCTTGGCTACCCGCTTGACGATGCCTTCCTCCATCGAGACTGATTCGGACGTGCGGGATTCAAAATAGAGATCCCCGTACTCAACGTCTCGGACCTTCACCCGATCGAGTGCCTGCTGCGCCTCGATCTCCGTGACACCGAACGTCGTCAGTTGAACCGGCTCCGGCATACAGACCTCTTTGCTCCTTCGTCAGGACCGACTGGATCGGGAGTATAGCCCATTCGTTTCTGACCACGCAATGCAACAATCGGTGAAACCTCGTATTTCTTAGTATTTCCCAGGAGATCGTTTGACATTCCAGGTTCCCACCAGTAGACTCTGCACTCGATTCTGCCTACGCAAGAGGACTACCAATAGGCTCGCTCAGGACAATTATGACTCGCAGCCCCACCGGAGATCTCGACCACCTGTCTGAAAGCGAATTGAGTGCCAAGTTGGAAACGGACCTGTTGCCCAAACATGTGGCCGTCATCATGGACGGCAATGGGCGCTGGGCGGAACTGCGCGGACTGCCTCGCATCGCCGGCCATCGTGAAGGCATCAACTCCGTCCGAGAAATGATCACACTCTGCTTGGAGCTCGGCATCCATGCCCTGACTATCTACGCTTTTTCCCAGGAGAATTGGAATCGTCCGACCCAAGAAATCAGCGCCTTGATGGGACTCTTGGAACATTACCTCTCCACGGAGCGCGCAAGTCTCATTGAGCAAGGCGTCCGCTTTCGCGCTGTCGGGCGCCACGAGCTGCTTCCGCCGTCCGCTCAACACTGGGTTCGCACGACCGAGAAAGAAACGGCCCATCTTGGGAAATTGGTCCTGACCGTCGCGCTCAGCTATGGAGGGCGCGCAGAAATCGTCGATGCAGTGAAGGCGGTGGTGAGAGACGTGCAAGCTGGGACCATTCAGACCGAGCTGATCGATGAACCCACGGTCCAACGGCACCTCTCGACCTATCCTCTCCCCGACCCGGATCTCCTGATCCGGACCAGCGGGGAAGCCAGGATCAGCAATTTTCTCTTATGGCAGCTGGCATACACCGAGCTCTGTTTCACCCCGACTCTGTGGCCTGATTTTCGGCGACGAGAGTTTCTCCTCGCGCTGATCGAATATCAACGCAGGGAACGTCGATTCGGCAGAGTGCTCAGTACCGTGCCATCATAAATAAATCCTTGTGGGATATCCGCTCGCTCCAGACACTATTCTCCATCATTCGAGATCTGTGACCACCTCACCTGCACCGACGCGACAATTTGATCTCCGGCGGCTCTACACCGCCGCAGCGCTGATTCCTACCGTCTACCTCATCATCGTCCACCTTGCGCCATGGGCTCTCACGCTCCTCCTGATCGCCGTCGGGTCGATCGCTCTGCTCGAACTGTATCGCCTGAGCTTCCAATCACGGTTGAACAATATTCTCGTCGGCGTCGGGTTGGCTGTCTTTGTTCTGACCATCGCCCGTTCACACCTGTCACTTCCTCTTCCAGAACTACTGCTCGGGGGTGCGTTCGCGTTGGTCATGACCGCTCTGGCTGTTAGCACATCATCGGCGTACCGATGGAAGGACCCGCTCCTCGCCCTACTCGGTGTTTTGTACGTGGGCATCCCGTTGAGTACCGTCGTATCGGCTCGCTCTCTCCCCTCAGGAGCATTCCTGGTCTTGTTCCTGGCGGTCGTCACCTGGGCATCAGACTCTGCTGCCTACTATGCCGGCACCTTGTGGGGGAAACACCCACTCATGCCTTCCATCAGTCCTAAAAAAACCTATGAAGGACTACTCGGTGGACTTATGGGAGCCATTGCAGCTGCGGTCTTGGCACAGATGTGGTTTGCCTCAGAGCTCTCATGGACTGACGCCGTCGTGCTCGGTATTCTCCTGACCCTCACAGGCCTGGTCGGAGATCTCTTTGAATCGGCGATAAAACGCCGAGCAGGCGTCAAAGACTCGGGAGGAATTCTACCGGGGCATGGCGGGATGCTCGACCGGATCGATAGTCTCTTGTTCACAGCTCCTACTTTTTACTACTATGTCGCGTACGTTCGAGGCTTGTTGCCGCCTCTATAGCCCTCTACTCAGAAACGGAGAGGAGATGACATGAAGTCAATTATCATCCTGGGATCCACCGGATCGATCGGCACCAACACCTTGGATATCGTGCAACGGTTTCCCGATGAATTCCGAGTGGTCGGATTAACGGCCGGCAACAATATCGAGCGGTTAGAAGAGCAAATTCACCGGTTCAGACCCAAGGCTGTCGCCGTCTCAACCGAATCCTCCGCCGCCCTCCTTCGGGCTCGATGCGCCTCTCTTCCCGTTGAGATTTTGTCCGGCGAAGAAGGAATTGCCTCCGTCGCCGCCGAACTCGATGCCGAATTGGTGATTTCCGCCATCGTCGGCGCCGCCGGCCTCCTCCCGACACTCTCCGCCATCCGCAGTGGAAAACACATTGCCCTGGCAAATAAAGAGCCGATGGTCATGGCCGGCAAGTTGATGCAGGACGAGGCTCGAAAATACGGAGTCAGGATTTTTCCCGTCGACAGCGAACACAGCGCCATTTTCCAGTCGCTGGAAGGACACCGGATTGAAGACGTCCGGCGATTGATTCTGACAGCCTCGGGAGGCGCGCTCTGGACCGTCTCCCAAGAAGACCTTCAGCACGTCACACCGGAACGAGCCCTCCGGCATCCGAACTGGAAGATGGGTGCCAAAATCACGATCGATTCCGCGACACTGATGAATAAGGGCTTGGAGGTCGTCGAAGCCCGCTGGCTATTCGATATTCCTGAGTCCCGCATCGATGTCATGGTGCATCGAGAAAGCATTATTCATTCTCTGGTCGAATATCAGGACCGTTCGGTGATCGCGCAATTGGGACTCCCGGACATGCGGACCCCTATTTCGTATGCCATGCGATATCCCGGCCGGATGGCTCTCGACCTGCCATCTTTGGACCTGACGGAGATCGGACAGCTCTCCTTCTGTAAGCCCGATCATGATCGCTTTCCTTGTCTCAATCTTGGATACGAGTCACTTCGAGTCGGGGGGAGCATGCCTGCCGTGATGAATGCAGCCAACGAAATCGCCGTTGACGCCTTCCTGCACCACGGCCTGCGGTTTATCGAAATTGCATCGGTGATCCGCAGCACAATGGATGCGCATACCCAACAGGCCATTACGTCCCTCGAGGATGCCTTGGAAGCAGATCGCTGGGCCCGCGAAAAGGCCGAATCGTTGGTGCACGCGTTGCCTCGCTCATGATCGTTTGCATTTCACGCTGCGAATGTTAGAGTAGAAGACTGAACCGAGTCAGGGAGTTTCCATGACGTCTGTACTTTCCTGGTCGCCTGATACCTTGTGGTTGCTGCTCCAGAAAGCCTGGTGGTTTCTCGTGGTCTTGGGCGTCCTGGTCGCCTTCCATGAACTCGGCCATTTTCTGGCCGCACGCTGGGTAGGAGTCAAAGTCCTCAAGTTTTCCATCGGCTTCGGTCCGAAACTCTTCGGCAGACAGGTGGGCGAAACCGAGTACCTCGTGTCTGCGGTCCCGCTCGGCGGTTATGTCAAACTGTTTGGGGAAGACGAAGCGGAGGCCACGACCCCTGACGATCGTCGTCGATCATTCGCTCATCAGGGTCTCTGGGGAAAGGTGCTGATCGTTGCGGCCGGTCCTGGGTTTAACTTCATTCTCGCTTACCTGATCTTTGCCGGGTGGCTGTCCACCGGCACTCCTCTGTTTGTTCCGACCTTCCGTGACCTCAGTGCCGACATCGAAGCATTGGTTCCCGACTCACCCGTCGCAAAAGCAGGGATGGAAATTGGCGACCGAGTCGTCAAGGTCAATGGGAAAGATATTTCGACTAGAACGGAACTCTTGGATCTCGTCGCGAAAAGCAAGGGACAACCCATTGCACTCGAAGTTCGACGAGAGGGACAACTGAAAACCATCACCGCGACGCCTGTCACAATCACCGGAGACGGCACCCACACTGATGAACCGCTGTACACCATCGGTGTAGAAGAAACACCGCCCCTGGTCACCTCGGTCATGCATGGATCACCTGCCGCATCGGCCGGAGTGCAGCCAGGCGATCGCGTCGTCACAATCGAAGGGCAGACCATCTACACCTGGGCACAAATGACGACGCAGGTCAGAGAACACCCGCTCAAGCCTCTCACATTTGAAGTCCTTCGGGAAGGAACCAGGCGGACGTTGACTGTCACGCCGACCAGTGAAAAAGTCACCGTCAACGGGCAGACACTCGAAGTTGGAAAGATTGGCATTTCAGGTCCTGGCCGTTCGCTCATGCACTCCAATAACCCCGCGGAGGCCGTCTACCAGGGACTGGAAGCCACCTGGGGATGGACCGAACTGACCGCCGTTGGCCTCTACAAAATGGTGGTCGGCGACATCTCGAGCAAGAACATCGGCGGACCGTTGACGATCGCCAATATTTCCGGAGAAGCCGCGTCTCAGGGCGCCTCCAGCGTCGTCTTCTTGATCGCCATCCTCAGCATCAATCTCGGAGTGCTCAACCTGCTTCCCATTCCTATCCTCGACGGCGGGCACTTGCTCTTTTTCTTGATTGAGGGCATCCTGCGCAAGCCGCTCGGCGAACGGCAACGGGAAGTCGCTCAGCAAGTCGGATTGGTACTCCTGGTCGGGGTCATGATCTTCGCCTTCTGGAATGACCTGGAACGGATCTTCGCCCGCTAGATAGACGGAATACTGAAACCTTCCACTGGTCAACACACACCCATAGCTACAACACCATGAAAACGTCTCAATTACTCATCCCCACCTTGCGGGACGATCCCGGCGAAGCGGAAACCGTCAGTCATCGGTTGATGTTACGCGCCGGCATGATTCGGAAGGTGGCGGCAGGCATCTATACCTATCTTCCACTCGGTCTGCGCGTGATTCGAAAAATCGAACAGATCATCCGGGAGGAAATGAACCGCGCCGGTGCACAGGAACTCCTGATGCCGATCGCCTCTCCCGCCGAGCTCTGGAAAGAGACAGCTCGTTGGGACTACTACGGGAAAGAACTCCTCCGGTTCAAAGACCGTCATGAACGAGACTTTTGCCTGGGCCCGACGCACGAAGAGGTCATTACCGATCTTTTTAGACGCGAAGTCCGTTCCTATCGCCAACTTCCACTCAACTTGTATCAAATTCAAACCAAATTCCGAGATGAGATCCGTCCCCGCTTTGGACTTATGCGAGGTCGTGAATTCATCATGAAGGATGCCTACAGCTTTGACCTCGATGAAAACGGCGCCAAGGCCAGCTACCAAAACATGTATGACGCCTATACCCGGATCTTCACGCGATGCGGACTGACCTTCCGAGCGGTCGAAGCCGACACAGGGCTTATCGGCGGGGACGTCTCACACGAGTTCATGGTATTGGCGGAAACCGGCGAAGCCACGGTGGCGTACAGCGACCAAGGGTCATACGCCGCCAACCTTGAGCGAGCAGAGGTGCTCCCTCCTGCCGAGGTTGATACGTCTCCCCTTCGCCCCATGGCGTCCATTGCGACACCGCAGTGTCGGACGGTAGACGAAGTCACGACCTTTCTCAAGATTACCCCTCGGCAACTGGTCAAAACTCTTCTCTATCGGGCTGGAACCGACACGATTGCCGTATTGATCCGAGGAGATCACGAGGTGAACGAGGTCAAGTTGGCACGGCTCCTCCAAGTCACCGATGTAATGCTGGCCGATCCGGAAACGGTCCAACGGGTGACGGGAGCCCCCCCAGGGTTTGCAGGACCGGTTGGGCTGCAGCAGGTCCGAGTCTTGGCCGATCATGCTGTCAAGGGGATGCGAAACGTCGTCATCGGAGCGAACAAAGCCGATACCCACTATCAGGACGCCAATCTCGATCGAGACTTCACGGTCGAACAATTTACCGATCTTCGCAACGCCCAATCTGGAGATCCTTCTCCGCGGGGAACCGGTGTGTTGACGCTGGCAAAAGGGATCGAAGTCGGACAGGTCTTTTTGCTTGGCACGAAGTACAGCCGTAAGATGACTGCCACCATCCTTGATGACCAGGGAAAGGAACGTCTCGCCATCATGGGTTGCTACGGCATTGGCGTCGGACGAACCGCCGCTGCCGCGATTGAGCAGAATCATGATGAGAAAGGCATCATCTGGCCCTATCCCATCGCACCAGTCCATGTCCATCTCTTGACCGTCAGCCAATCGGAGAAGACGATCGACATAGCCTCTCACCTCTATACCGACCTGATGGCAGCCGGATTCGAAGTCTTATGGGACGATCGAGCCGATCGAGCCGGTGTCAAATTCAACGATGCCGACCTGATCGGGGCACCGTTTCAACTCATCATAGGGGACAAGGGACTTGCCGATGGCATCGTTGAAATGAAGGTACGAAGAACTGGAGCTAAGTCTCGTATCGTACCAAGTGAACTCATCGCCCATCTCAAAACGCTTTCCCTCGAAATGAGTTCCTCCGCAGCGTAAACGGTCTCTCGTTCCGCAACTCACCTTGTGCGCACTGCCCCCACCTCACCGACAGAAATTGCCTTTTCCTTGCCTTCTCATCCTGTTCGTCTAGACTGAGCCTGTACAGATAACAGCAGGGAAAGAAGCCAGGGAGCACCTTGCCATCGCTTTCCGTACGCTGAGTCTCCGAGCGACATAAGAACGGAGCTGATGGACTTTTGGGGCGTCTTGTGACCGCCGAACTCTGTGACAACGTCATGACTACATCCCACTTCATCCCGCACGAAGCCCGATTCTTTCACGTCCGGTTCTCGACCAACTCGGTCGGATGCACACGACATCGATGATGCCGAATGTCCAAGACCTCCAACACAAGGTCGATCACGCAGAACATCTGAAGCGCATTACCGCACAGATTCACGCAGCCAGTCATCTCGACCACATTCTTCTTGATCTTCATAAGGACATCCTGAGTGTTTTTGATGCTCAAGATCTGACACTCTTCGCCTTCGATTCAGAGAAGAAGGAAATCTTCTCAAAAGTTCCTCACATTGACGGAGCAGAAGAGGTCCGTATTCCCATTACCGAGCAGAGCTTAGCCGGTTTCTGCGCGAAGTACCTTCGCCCAGTCAATATCACCGATGCGTATAATCTTGCCGAACTGCGAGCGATCCACCCGGCATTACTCCACGACACGTCCTACGACAAACGCACCGGCTTCAAGACCAAACAAGTCCTGACTTACCCGGTTGTCGCAGATAATAAGTACCTGATGGGTGTGCTTCAACTGCTCAACAAGAAGAGTGGGAGCCGTTTTACACGAAAGGACGAAGAGGCCGTCGACGAAATCGCCAAGGCTCTGGGCATTGCCTTTTTCAACCTCAAGAAGACATCTAAAAAAACTCCCACAAAGTTCGACCTCTTAGTCGGCAACAACCGTATCACGCAGAATGAATTGGAACAGGCGATCGCCGACTCCCGCAAGGGCATGAACGATCTGGAAAGCATCCTGCTGGAAAAGCACAAAGTTCCAAAGCTTGACCTCGGTAAATCTCTCGCCCAATTCTATAAGTGCCCCTACATTGAGTACAGCGAGCGAACGATCGTTGACGCCGAACTATTAAAAAACCTCAATGTCGACTATCTCAAAAAGAACCACTGGATGCCTCTGAAGCGCGACCGTAGCGCCATCGAGATCCTGACTGATGATCCGGGAGATCTGGACCGCGTCCAAGATATCAAGCGCACCTTCCCTGGCCTCAACATTCGGTTTGCCGTCAGTCTTCGCCGCGATATCGCTCAGTTTCTCACTTCGGTAACCGGACAAAGTGACGGTGGAGGGCGGAAACTTGATGAAAACGTTTCAGATATTCTCGGCGAACTGGTCACCGAGGCTCAGGCCGAGGCCATGGAGGAATCGGCTGGCGCCGGAGGGCTTGACGAAAACGACAGCGCCATCGTCCGGCTAGCCAACCAAATCATTGCCGATGCCTACCGCCAAAATGCTTCGGATATTCACATCGAACCCTATGGGGAAAAGCGGGAGACTCTGGTCAGATTCCGAGTCGACGGGGAATGCTTCGAATACATGAAGATTCCGCAGAGTTACCGCCGTGCCATTGTCTCCCGACTCAAAATCATGGCCAGTCTGGACATCGCTGAGCGCCGCAAGCCTCAAGATGGCAAGATTAAATTCAAGCTGTCTGAAACGAAAGAAATCGAACTCCGCGTCGCCACACTCCCCACTGCTGGTTATAACGAAGACGTCGTGATGCGTATCCTCGCGGCGAGCGAGCCGCTGCCGCTCGACAAGATGGGGTTCTCAGAACGTAATCTCCGAGTCCTGAAAGAAATTTCTGAGAAACCCTACGGCATCATTTTGTGTGTCGGTCCGACCGGCTCAGGAAAAACCACCACACTGCACTCGGTCTTGGGAAACATCAACACCCCGGACATCAAGATATGGACCGCGGAAGATCCAGTGGAAATTACTCAATATGGCCTGCGCCAGGTGCAGGTCCAGCCGAAGATCGGATTTACCTTCGCGAGTGCTATGCGGGCATTTCTTCGTGCCGACCCCGACGTCATTATGGTAGGAGAAATGCGGGATAAAGAGACCGCCGACACCGGTATCGAAGCATCCCTCACCGGCCATCTCGTCTTGAGCACCCTGCATACCAACAGTGCGGTAGAAACCGTCACCCGCTTGCTCGATATGGGCTGTGACCCTTTCAGTTTCGCCGACGCAATGTTGGGCGTGTTGGCACAGCGGTTGGCTCGTCGGATCTGTAAGGACTGCAAAGAACAGTATGTCGGGACGAAAGAAGAGTACGAAGAACTCCGCCAGGGGTACGGGCAGGACTATTGGGATCAGCTCGGCATCAAACAAGACAATACATTTAGACTGACTCGAGGAAAGGGCTGTGAAACGTGTAATCGATCCGGCTTCAAAGGACGAGTGGCTCTCCACGAACTGCTCCTCGGTACAGACCGAATGAAACGCATGGTCCAACAAAAGTCCCGTACCGAGGACATGTTGAAGGCCGCGATCGAAGATGGAATGACCACGCTCGTCCAAGACGGGATCCAAAAAGTCTTGCAAGGCCACACCACGTACAAGGAAGTGAAAGCCGTCGCCATCAAGTGAATGTTGATTCGACCGACACCCGCCTTGCAAACTCTAGCCCTTCAGTTCCTGTTCATAACCAGATAGAATGGGCCATTCTTATGGAGGGACCCCTACCATGCGAGCATCGATATTCCTGCTTGCCTCACTCCTGTTGCTCGGCGGATGCGAATCCGCAGACCGAGTGCTGACCAACACGGAACGCGTGCTGGGCAGTCGTTCCGGCCGGACCGTTCTCGATATTGCGACAGGTAAAGACCCTAAACAGATCCTCAAAGAGCGCGTTGATGCCTACCAGCGCGACCCCGAGGCGGTGCTCAGAGATCTCCGAACGATTCAACGGGACTTCAACACGCTGATGACCGCACTCACAGGCAATGTTCGGAAAACATGGGGCGAGAAGGAAGTGAAAGTTCCGGAACAGAAGAAGTACGTCAAATATACCCAGAACTATATGAGTCGGACCATCGTGGACTTCGACAATGGGACAATCCTGGTAGAAACCCTTGACGACAAGGCCCCGAAGGAGAGTTTGAAGAACGCGATCGTCACGACCTTGCTCACACCGGACGACCCGCGCTCGGTCGATCTGTTTTCCGACAAGCCGGTGACCCTGACCAGTGACCGTTCTCCTTATTTACTCGGACTGGTACTGGATCAGGAGGGACAGCCGATCCGCACCCCAGCTCAGGCGGAAGCGTTTGCGGCATTCAGTCTCGAGAGCGCCAAGGCAAGGCCTGTGGACCAGAACGGCGTTGCCAAACAAGCGCTGATCGCCGAACTCAAAATGGTGGCAAACTTCTCGAACAAACAAGCGGACAAATATCGGGCAACAGTCACCAGATTTGCCGAGCAGTTCAAAATTAGCCCCAGCCTCATTTTTGCCGTCATTCGGACGGAGAGTAACTTCAACCCGTTTGCCGTGAGTTCCGCCCCAGCCTTTGGTCTGATGCAGCTGGTTCCAACGAGCGGAGGCCGAGATGCGTACCGAAAAGCCAAGGGGAAAGATACGATTCCATCACGCGAGTATCTGTTCGACCCGGAGAACAACATCGAGCTCGGCAGCGCCTATCTGAACGTTCTGTCCTACAACCTGCTTGAGCAGGTTGATAACGAGGTCTCACGGGAATATTGTGTGATCTCCGCATACAACACCGGAACGGGAAATGTCTTCAAGGCGTTCGCGGCGAACTCCACATCCGCCGTCAATCAAATCAACGGCCTCGAACCGCCGGCCGTCTACGACCGATTGCGTACCAATCTTCCCTATCAAGAGACAAGAGATTATCTGGTGAAAGTCGTGGGCTTTCGCAAGCAGTTTGTCTCGCTGGCAGATGGCCCCGGGCGGTAACCGCCTGGCAGCCGTCACCGGGCTCACCGATCAAATTTGAACGTTGGAGAATCAGGCGGTGAGTCTGACCCCAGGCTTCGACTGATGGGTCATGAAGGCCTGAAGGTGTTGATTGTCATGAGGGGACAACCCCTCAAACTCTACTCCATAAATCTGTTCCTTCCCCCATCGCACGGTCGCGGTTTCGATGACCATCGATGCTGGCTGATTCGGCAATCGCAACTGCATGGCAATTCGATCACCGGGCGTAATGACCGCCTCCGTCATGACCCTCACCCCTTTTTCCGACACATCATAGACAATTCCTAACCCTTGTTCGACCACACCCTTTCTTAGGCGCCCCACACGCGCAAACGAGCAGGGGAAAGGAGCCGATACGCGGACGCGAGGATATCGACGCAACTGAGGCACACTGCGACCACTGGTTGACTTGAAGTCTGAATCATCCATGATCATTTACTCCTCTCCTGTGGCATTTATGTACTCAGTCAACTGCCGTGATACCGACTCGGACACTCTGGTGAACGCAAGTCCATAAAATTGCTGATACCTCCAACACACCGTGGCCACGGCCACTTCTGCCGGGGGAGCGCTCTTGGTTAATCGAAGCGTGAGGAATACCTGATCACCCGGCTCAATTGGGGCATCCGTGCTCAGACAAACCCCGCGGGTCGACAGATCGTGGACCAGACCCACATCATGAACGGACTTTCGAAACCACCAACCTGTGCCTACGGAAGAAAGGGAACAGCTGAAGGGTGTAAGAATCCGAACCCGAGGATGTTGCCGAGATGTACTGCGTGTCACACCAGCCGATTGAATCGTTTGCATCATCCACCTCGTGAGAAATACTTTATCTCACGAGGTGGATTCTGCGAACTATTTTTCAACTTTACGGACGTGGAGCTGTCGTCGTCCCATGCGCTGAAGATCTGGGATGGGGCCGTCTCCGGCTGCGGAAGGAACGTGGCTGATCCGGTCGTTCCTGACTCACAGCCAGACGACCAGTCCGATGTGTGCCTTGATGTTCGCGCGGACTCGCCTGTGCAAGAGACCCACCTCCCGGGGCGACCGGAACGGTTTGTCCCAACAGACGCTCGATCGCACGGAGTTGTTGCGCATCCTCGCTGGTCACAAAACTGGTGGCACGACCGGTCGTTTTCATCCGAGCTGTACGACCGATTCTGTGCACGTAGTCTTCGGGAACATTCGGTAAATCAAAATTGATCACATGACCGATATTGGCCACATCAATCCCACGAGCTGCAATATCCGTCGCCACCAACACCCGGAAGGCCCCCCGTCGAAAACCTTCCAGAGCAGCACGCCTCTGTGACAAACTCCGGTCACCATGCAACACCGCGACCCGATGGCCCGCACGATCTAGCATACGCCCGACCCGATCGGCCCGGTGCTTCGTTCTGGTAAAGACGAGCGCCGTATCTTTATCGGCCCCCAAGAGAGACAACAGAAGATCAGACTTGTCGGCATGCGATGTATGATGCACCGCTTGAGTCACTCCGTCAGCGGTCGTCGCTGACGGTGCCACCATGACGCGGACAGGGTTGTTGACGCTGGCTTGAACTAACCGGGCAAG
>NZ_JBLFBO010000015.1:0-66850 GCF_047338595.1 Nitrospira sp. BLG_1 | reverse complement strand
TTGTGTTGTTTGCATTCGAAGGGCAGGAGTTTTTCCCCCAAATCAAAGGGGGATTGCTGCAGATGCACATGCGGGCGCCGCTCGGTTTACGAATAGAGGCCGCAGGCCGAATTGCGTCGCTCGTCTCGAACGACATTCGGGAGATGCTGCCTGGCAATGTGGATGCCGTCGTGAGCAACTGTGGGCTTCCCGTCGGCGCCCATAACCTCGCCTTCATTCCCACGCCGACGATCGGCACCCAGGATTGTGACCTCACCATCACCTTGAAAGATGAAAGGTCGCCGGTTTGGGACATTCGGAACACGCTCCGTAAAGGGTTGTCCGAGCGCTATCCCGGAACGGAGTTCACGTTCCAGCCGGCAGACCTGAGCGATAAGATTCTCAACTTCGGGTCGCTTGCGCCGATTGACCTGCAAATTAATGGCCCTGACCTCTATGCCAATTATGAGTACGCTCAAAAGTTGGCCGGAAAATTCCGGCAAATTCCCGGAGCTGCGGATGTGTATATCTACCAGACGATGTTTCAGCCGACCATTTTAGTCGAAGGGGATAGGAGATTCGCGCTGGGCCTGAATCTCAATCAACGAGATTTCGGCTTCAATATGCTCCTGGCAACGGCCGGTAGCCAACAGATCGATCAAAAGTATTGGCTCGATCGTTCGACCCAACAGTCCTATCGGCTCAATGTCTATACACCTCAGCCTCAGCTGGCGAGCATCGGGGATCTCCAGACCATTCCGGTGGCCCCGGAAGAGCGGGAGGCGTCAGACGGAGGGGAAGCAAAGCTACATTTGCTCGGCAATGTGACCAAGCTCTCGTTGATCGGCACACCCGGCGTGGTCACGCATCGAAATCTCCTTCCCATGATTGATGTGTTGATCTCAGCGGAGGGAAGAGATCTTGGCGGGGTGTTGGAGGATGTCAAGCATATCGCGGAGAGCATGAAGGCCGACCTGCCCCGCGGTGCGGAAGTAGAAGTGCATGGCCAGGCCGAGGTCATGCACGACGCGTTTGTCGAGCTCGGAGGCGGCCTCCTCATCGCGATCGTTCTGGTGTATCTCTTGATCGTCGTCAATTTTCAATCCTGGCTTGACCCCTTCATCATCGTGACGGCCTTGGTGGGTGCCTTTGCTGGTATTGCATGGGCACTGTTTGCCACACATACGTATATTTCAGTTCCGGCGCTGACGGGAGCGATCATGACGATGGGCACGGCTACCGCCAATTCCATTTTACTTGTTGCCTATGCACGCGAACGACTGGCTGTTCATGGCGATGCGATCCGGGCCGCGGTCGAGGCCGGGAAAGCTCGTATTCGCCCGGTTCTGATGACCGCCGCCGCGATGATTTTCGGCATGCTCCCGATGGCGATGGCGAACTCTCAGAACGCACCGCTGGGTCGAGCCGTCATGGGAGGGCTGACAGTTGCAACGCTGTTCACTCTGTTCTTCGTGCCCTGCATCTATGCCATCATTTATCACCGCCGAACGGTTCTCCAAAAGGAGCATGCCTGATATGAATAAGCTAGGTGGGAAAGTCATACTGATTCTCGTCATTATCGCGTTTCTAGCCATAATGGTTTACCGAATCAATGAGGGCCAGCACGAAGCGGTTGCTCTGCAAAAGAGCGCGGTGGAAACGGCCGTCACCCCGGTCGCTCTCACTCGAGCCAAGATCGTGGAGCCGAACGAATCCATTACGCTGCCGGGGAATATCGTCGGGTGGTACGAAGCGCCCATCTATGCGCGTGTCGAAGGCTATGTGAAGGCTTGGTACAAGGACTATGGGGACATCGTCAAGAAAGGCGAGATCTTGGCTGAAATTACCACGCCGGACCTCGATGCGGAGTATAACCAGGCCCATGCTGATCTGGAATCCGAACGGGCCATGAACGCGCTGGCTCAACTGACCGCACAACGCTATGTGGCCATGCGGGAACACCAAGCGCTTTCGGAACAAGCCATCTCCGTACAACTTGCGGAGGCTCAGGCTGCGGCTGCAAAGGTCAAAGCAGCCGAACAAAAGGTGAAGAACATCGAGGCCTTCATCGGCTTCAAGAAAATCACGGCCCCCTTCGATGGTGTCGTGACACAGCGGAACATCAATGTGGGTGACCTGGTGAGTAAGGAGGGGAATCTTAGCGGAACTGATTCCAAGAATAACCTCTTTACTGTGGCTGAGGTGGATAAGCTCCGTCTCTTTGTGAACGTGCCGGAGGCCTTTGGGCCTTTCCTTGCCAACGGCTTGACTGCCAACGTGACAGTTCCCCAACTCCCGAATCGCCATTTTAATTTCAAGTTTCTCACCGTAGCGAGGGGGTTTGATGTGAATACACGCACGGCCGTTTCGGTCTTTACCATCGACAATAAGGATCGGGCACTCTGGCCGGGTTCCTATGCCAGCGTTCACCTCACTGCGCCGGTCGATAGAAAAGTCATGACCATTCCGACGAGTGCATTGGTGTTCCAAGAGCACGGCACGCAGGTGGCCGTGGTCTCGGAGGATGACAGTCTCCACTTCAAGCCGATCACCGTTGCCAAGATCTATGACAATTTCATCGAAGTGTCGGAAGGACTCACTGTGAACGACCGGATCGTCAACAATCCCAGTGCCGCATTGCTCGAAGGTGATAAGGTGCGCGTCGTCACACCGGTGGCCGGATATGACATCGTTGGTACACAAGCCAAGGCGCCGGAACCAACGGACTCAAAACACTGACTCTCAACCACATAACGGCAGTTATCTTATGAAAAACCAACGTTCTCGCCACCGGTTCGTCAATGAACAGTTCACGAGGTGTGGTCGCCTCGCTTGGGTAGGGCGCAGCACGGCTCTGCTGGCGATTTTGAGTCTGCCGGCCTGCGGCTGGTTTCCCGCCGTCAATCTTGCACCGAAGTATGAACCGCCGCAATACGTCGTCCCCGACTCATGGAAGGGGGCGAGTCCCTTCGTTGTGGCAAAACCTTCCGATGAAGCACTGCGACCAGATTGGTGGAAACTGTACGAGGATCCCGTGCTTGACCGGCTCATAGACCAGGCCATGGCCGCGAATCCTGACCTCCACGCGGCAGCCGAGCGGTTTGTCCAAGCGCGGGATATTATGATGGCGGCAAGATCGGAGTATTTCCCACGGATCGGTCTTGAGATGGGTGCGTCTCACAGGAGGCAATCGTTTGATCGGATCTTCCGGCCTGAGAACAGTCCGCTCCAGTCAAGCACCGTGGAACCTGGCGGTATCGCATCCTGGGAACCTGATTTCTGGTCTCGTCTTCGCAATGCCGCTCAGGCGGAGATCTATCGTGCCGAGGAACGTGCCGCAGAATATGGACTTGCACGACTCAGCCTTCAGGCTGAGATCGCGGGGAATTACTTCGCGATCCGCGGGTTCGATGCCCAGACGGCGATCTATAAACAATCGATTGATCTCTACAAAGACACCCTGAATGTCGTCAAAACTCAGTTCGCGGGTAAGATCGCGTCGGCGCTCGACGTGGCGCGTGTTGAGTCATTGCTTTACGGCACAGAATCGAAATTGGCGCGAATTGAAGGACAGCGCCAGGTCGCTGAACAGGCGATCGCAGTCCTGATCAATCTGTCACCGGATAGTTTCAAGCTGGACCCGGTAGATGAGCTTCGGGTCGCAAAATTCGGTATTCCAAACACACTTCCGTCCACCCTGCTTGAGCGTCGACCGGATATCGCCATGATGGAGCGACGGATGGCCGAGGCAAATCGGGTGATCGGGATTGCGAGAGCGGCCTTTTTCCCCAATGTGTCATTCCGGCTGAGCGGGGGATTTGAAGAGAAAGGTCTCGATCTCCTCAAAATTGCGAACAGTTTCTGGTCCTACGGCGCGGTCTTCGAATTGCCATTGTTCCAGAGCGGATATCGACGAGCCCAATTGCAACAGTCCTGGTCGGCCTATCGTGAAACAGAGGACCTGTACCGGATGACGGTCTTGAAAGCCTTTCGCGAGGTCGCGAACAACTTGACGATGACCAATCGATTGACGGTTGCGGCAGAGCGTCAGGATGCGACGGTCGGGGCAAATTTCAAAACACAGAATCTCACCATGCAGCTCTATCGGGGCGGTTTGGCGAACAGTCTGGAAGTGATCTATGCCCAGCTTGCCACGCTTGAGGCTCGCATCAGCTCGGTCGAGGTCAAGACGGAACTGCTGAAGTCATCCGTTGAGCTGGTTCGTGCCTTCGGCGGAGGATGGAATCGCGATCAACTGCCGACAGACGATCAGATTCAACCGTTCGGGTTGTTCCAATACTCTGATCTCGATAAGCCGAAGCCGGTGGGAGGAATCGACGTCAATGTTGGTGAAGCGGCGAAGCCCTACAACGATCTGACAGCTCCCAAGGCTCCGCCGACATCCGGGAGTAACCCGTGATGCGTTCTTGCGTGACGCGATAGCGAGTAGCCCGACCAAGAGGCCGAGATTCAGAAATGAGCTTATTCCACACCAGGACAGAGCCGTGGTGCACCTACGTGGCAAGCGGCCACATACGTGAAGTCTGGGAGGAACGAATAACATGATGAAAAGAAAACTGGGTGCATGGATGGTCGGAATCCCCTTGATTGTTCTGCCTTGGTTTCCAATGCAGGGAAGGGCGGCGGATATACGCGGGTTATCTCCGGAAGTGGTTGCGGATTATATTCATGCCGTCGTAGAAAGCCATCGGGCGTTCTACACGGCCCATGTCGTTTCTCCTCTGGAAGAGCAGGACGCAGCCAAAGCAAGTGGTGAGTGGCGTGATCAGAAAAAATCCATCCCGCTACCTGTTCAGATCGTGAATGAGACCAGTCAGATGTTTACGACCCAATCCACGGGGCTTCGATACCAATTGATCAGTCTGTGGCCAATTAATCGGAAGAATGGTCCGCGCGATCAGATCGATAAGAACAGTCTGGAAACCGTCAGGACCAAGCCGGAACGTCCGGTTACGCGTACCGTCAAGATCGATGGTCAATCTTACTTTCGTGCGATTTATGCCGATGTGGCGCTCAGCCCGGCGTGCGTGGCCTGTCATAACAGCCATCCAGACAGTCCGAAAAAGGATTATCAAATTGGTGACGTGATGGGTGGCTTGATTATCGAATTTCCAGTTGGAAATCGGTAATTCAGTGGGAACTCCATATCGGGACAATAGGCGATACGACAGAGGTCACCAGATGATGGACGGTGATCATTGGCCACGAACTGTACGAGCTTGGTTTCCCAGGATCTCCTGAGAGGAGCAATGACAGTATGCGTGTAAAGGGAATCCTTCTAGAAGACAACCAAGGTAGAGAACTTGTAATGATGTGTCTCTCCCCAACAAAACCCTCGGAAAAGATGTTTCAGCTGAGGGGCTGGCAGCGGCGGCGGCTGGTGCCGTTTCGTTCCACCGAGGAAGAGTCCAAAGAAATCATGGCAAAAGTACGCCTCGCCCTGAGTGGTATGCGTGGGACGTCTGTCAGTACAATATAGCCCACATTCTTGAGCATTCTGCTGTTGCAGCCGTCGATCTACTGTTACGACACCCCAGTGGCCGGCGGGCTTTCCCCTTCAGACCTTCGACGTGCCGAGTGAGTACGCCTCTAAGGTCCGCGCGCAGGCCTCGCGACGCGGCCGAGCAATTACACAACGCACCCTCATGAAGAATGCAGACAGGGGGTGGGCTCAGCGATAGGAATTGTGACGCGAGAATAGCCGGGGCACTCCTGTAGAGATAGCCGAGGCGATCTACATCGTGAACGTTTGCACGGGATGAGGAAAACAAAACAAAGGGGTAAGAGGGGCTTCGCAACTATGGGATCCCGCAGTTGCATTGTAAGCACTTCCAGCGCGAGCGTTGGTAGGACAGTCAATAAGACGATCACCCCGCGCGCATCAAATCAGTTCAGTGCAGGGAAAGGAAAACAGCTTAAATGGAATCGGCCGGCCCTGTGAATTCTGTAGGCGGGAAGTGTGAAACGCCTTCAAAGCAGTGATGGTTCGTTCAACGTGATCCGGGGGGAGCATCGCAAAGATCACGGAGTTGGTCCCGGGATAGAAGAACGAACCTATGACGTTCCCGGTAATTCCCTTGCCCTCGGCATTATTGATGAGGGTGTAGGCCGCAATCCCGCTTTCATGCAACACGACCTGGAGATCCTCACTCATTGATGAACGAAACACAATCATTAACGCTGTCATCATGGTCGGCATCCTTTGTAAGAGTCATGGTCACTATAGCCAAATGTGGAGTAGGGAGTAGTCGTTCGGCATAAATCCTGACGTTCAGGAGTTTGTGAATATCTCACGGTGGTGAGGTCAATTCCGTTCCTTGTGTTCTAAACGTTAACAATAATGGGCCCGCTGTGAAGGAGCTCAGCTCGGTCACCATCGGATTGCTCAGTCGTTCATTCACAAAAGTTTGAAGGTCGGTTTCGGCAAGGGCATGTTGATCAACGACATGGCGGACAATGGACCCACTGAAAAACCCAGCGCTCGTGCGGAGATCCCACGTGCCCAGATAGGTACAGGCCTGGGAGCTGACCCTAAATGTCGTCGGCAAGAAGGCCTGCCAGATGCCCAGGGCCGTATCAAAATTCAACGCCGTGAGCTCGTAAGAACCGGTTGGTAGTTTCAACAGGAACGGTCCGTCCTTCGGAAGGGGATCGATAACGTACTCCTTCCCTACCGTCTGTTCCTTTAGTCGCCACTGCATATGGAAGGACGTACGAAACGGTTTCTTGGGAGACTGGAATGCCTCGCCGTTCGTATCGGTGAGCTGGATACGACCGAGCACCAACCCTTCGTCCGATCGTATCGAATCGATTGCCCCCGGCTTCATCGGTGAAAGTACAGCGGCACAACCCACCACCATATTCAATACGAGAACGAGTGGAATAAATGCGATCCTGCCGAGTTCCAATCTTGTGTGTCTTTGACCATGGGGTTCTGGGGTAGGGGTGAGCCATAGCATAATAGAGCTCCTTCTTCCTCAGAAAATTGCTCACACACTGTGCGCAAAGGTCTGTTCCAGGGATTGTTGGCACGGGAGGGTAGACGACCTATTGCTCCTATTTCCCTCGCGATCCCCGGTACTGAAAGGAATGGAGCAAGAAGCGAGCCGCTGTACAGAATGGTCGATGGTTATGGATCACGCTGATTGGAAAGGGGAGAGTGGGATCGGTAGCGTCAACTCAAGATAAATGTGTCTTGACGTAAACGGGATCACCCCATCCAAGCCCCTATTCGCACTGAGCGGTGGGTGCGTCATCGCTCACTTTTGAATTTCTGTCTGTGCTATTGGCTCCGTGTGTATTTGTTGGATACGAACTCCGTCCTGCGCTAGTCAGATGGCTAGCTGGAGGATCATGGCAATTGTATGAAGTCTATTAATCCATGGTTGATGCAACAGAACTCCTGATTCTGCATATGGGACCTGCGACGAATGAATAATCCTAATTATAAGGAAGCAATATGCTCAGGCCGATTTCAACTAAGTAAGGTTGGGCCGCGAGTTCCAGCAATCCCCTCAATTCCACTCAATAATCAAACCGGACTCAGGGAAGATTCCAACGGAAAACCGGGATACCTAGTTATAGGGATAGAAAGTGAGAGTGATAGGCCACTATGATATGGATCTCCTTTTGTATACAATACGGGGATTTATTAAGGCCACTCTCAGTATGCGCTATGTCAATGTATCAAGGTGCAACTTTTCGAAGACTTCCCGGAGAAAATGGATTAGCTATTGGAGATCTAGAGTCATAACCACCATCTCAAGGCATGATCGCATTCGCACTGTGAGTCATATGCTATTCCGCACGATGCGGCATTGTTACGCTAGGACCGAATTCCTGAAGGATCGTGAGCGTTATGGATTCAGCTCGGACACCAAGAATTGAAGGTATGTACCGCTCGGCTCAAGGATCGGTCCCGCGTGGGTTGGGAAAGCAGTTCCTGGCATTACATATGCTTTGAGTAAGATAAATATCAGGGGTCTATCTCTGTTCACACCGACAAGAGTCTTTGCCGCTGTCATGTTGGTGAACGGTAAATCCGTAAGCTCTCCGAAATAATAATGGAGACTTTCCGGCGCAAAGAGGTAGACCGGGTCAAGATGTGGGAGAAATCGTTCATTGGAAACGAAACAGCTCTCCAGAGATGAAAAGCCCTCAAACGGCGTTCCTGGACTGAAATACTGGCGTCATGACCTCCTCGCCGGATTACAGGTCTCGTTACTGGCCTTGCCGCTTTCACTCGGTATCGCACTCGCTTCGGGAGCCCCTCCTGTTGCGGCGGTGATGTCAGCCATCATCGCTGGATTTGTGTTTCCGCTGCTCGGCGGCACGTATGTCACGATCGGCGGGCCGGCGGTTGGTCTGGCCCCAGCGTCTTTAGCCGGGATATTGATCCTGGGCGGAGGGAATCTGGACGAGGGGTATCCTCTCTTTCTTGTGGCCGTCTGTCTTTCCGGGGCCATTCAGGTCCTGCTGAGCAGATATGACATCGGACGCCTGGCAATGTATTTCCCCAGTTCCGTATTGCAAGGGATGTTGATGGCCATTGGAGTCCTCATCATCATCCAACAAATACCTGCTCTCTTTGGCCACTCGGATTGGTCCTATACGAGGGACGTTTCAGAAGCCCTCCGTCGTCTGCCCGCGCAAATCATGGCGCCGAACATCCAGGTCTTCAGCATCGGCCTCATCGGCCTCATTCTTCTCGTTATCCTCAACAGCGCACTTCTCAATAAGTACCCTTGGGTCAGGGCTCACTCCCCCTTACTCGTTGTCGTATGGGGGGCTGTGGCGGGAGGGGTACTACATATCCCTAAAGAGAATCTGATCTCCGTTCCCAATAACATCCTGGCCCAGGGAGTGCAGTTCCCACATTTTATTGCTATCTGGGAACGACCTGACCTGTGGTTTGCTCTTTTTACGACGGTCGTCCTCTTGACCCTGATCAATGCCACGGAGTCGCTTGCGACGATCCGTGCAATCGATAAGATTGATCCCTTCAAGAGGAGGTCGGACCCCAACGTGACGCTGCGAACGGTGGGCGTGTCGACCATGCTCTCGGGTCTTGCCGGAGGACTCATGATCATTCCTGGAGGAATAAAAAGTACGGCGAACGTCTTTGTCGGCGGGAAAACCTTGTGGGCCAATGCGTACTATGCCGGATTCATGGCTCTCTTTCTCTGGTTTGGGACCGCACTGATTAACCGGATTCCCATCACGGTTTTGGCGGCCCTGCTTATTTTTATCGGCTGGCGGCTGTGCGCTCCGGTCGTGTTTTTCCGATTATGGGCGATCGGGAGGGAGCAGATTCTGATTGCCGGGGCTTGCGTGATCGGGACGATCCTCACGTCCAGTCTCCTGGTGGGGGTGCTCCTGGGAGTTGTGGCAAAGATTGTGCTGTTGTGCCGCGACGTGCTGATGGGTTTGACCTTCACCCCACAATTCCGAGCCGCACAGAACGAAACCCTTCAATCCGCCATCCTGGCATCCTTTAAGGAGCTGTTTCGTGATCCAATTATTCGAATCGGGGATGGTCGTACTGGGCCGGAAAGCGTACCTGTAGTGACGGAGTCAGGGGGGCACATGAAACACCCATATAAGATTTACCTCTCCTCCGTCAGTTGCATGAACGTCATGAAACTCGAGGAGCGACTCAATCTTCTCTTGGCAGAATCCCAGGCCCAACACACGTTTCTGCTCATTTTCAGAGGATATGTCGTTGACCATACGGCGATGGAGTATGTGTATTATTTCAAGGAGCGTTGCCACGAAGCAGGTCATCGGTGCGTCATCCTGGGCAATGAACGGTTTGTCGCTCATTCGAAGCATGCACTGGCCTATCGGGTGAATCAGATGCGTGACAGCATGGCATATGTGTGACACGGCGACGGTGAAATGTTCAGGGCCCATCCGAAGTGCGACGATGATCGTCGAAACATCTGTGGTGACTACGGGAGTGCCTCCGGCTCACCGGATGCCCATTCGGATGACGAGACAGGATTTTCCTGAGCAGAGTGAGGCCCCTCCTCGCGCTCGCAACCCGCAGTCCTGGGAAAGAGCAAGAGGCGCAGTCTTCCGACCGACCAGCCACGTGCCAGTGAGAAGGAGCATCACCTGATGCAGGCCAGCATTTTCATCGTTGATGATCAGGCTGCCTTTCGGGCTGCACTGGAGAAACTGCTCTGTCGCATGCAACATCGAGTACGGACCTTCCAATCCGGAGAAGAACTTCTTGCCGTCGTTGAGCAAGACCCCCCGGACTTGATTCTCCTGGATCTTAAGATGCCCGGATTAGACGGCATACAAGTTCTGGAAGCGTTGCGAGCCAAGACGAGGGAATCGCTCGTCGTGCTATTGACCGCGTATGGAACGGTCGAGGATGCCGTCGAAGCCATGAAGCTCGGCGCCTTTGATTTTCTTATTAAGACCATTGATTTGGACGATGTGGAACGCGTGGTCACTCGGGCGGTAGAACATATTCAATTGCGACGACGGGTGTTCCACGACCAGCAACATCAAGCTGAACAATATCACTTAGACGATCTCATTGCGGACAGTCCTGCCATGAAGGCGCTGGTCGGGCAGCTACAGCATCTGATGCAACTGGCCAATGTGCCCGTTCTGCTCATGGGGGAGACCGGAACCGGGAAAGAGTATTTAGCCAAAGTCATTCATCACAGCAGCACACGGGGGAAAGGTCCGTTCGTCAAGATCAGTTGTACGACGCTCTCACCCCAGCGGTTTGAGCGCGACTTATTCGGATATGAGCGCGGGGCCTTCGCTGGGGCGGAGCGGAGGAAGTTGGGTCTGCTGGACCAGGTGGATACCGGTACTCTCTTTGTCGACGAAATCGGCGATCTTGACTTATCCATGCAAGGGAAAGTCGTCGGTATTGTGCAGGATCAATCCTATCGGAGACTGGGTGGAACCGAGGATATTGTCGGAGATTTTCGTGTGATCGCCTCGTCCTATCGTGATCTCAAGGCAGAAGCAGCGGCCGGCCGATTTCGAGAGGACCTCTTTTATCGTCTCAATGTCGTGCCCTTGGTGGTACCGCCGCTCAGAAATCGTACCGAGGACGTCATACCCCTCGCCAAACTGTTTATGACGAAGTACGGGTTGGAGCTTGGAAAGGAGGTCACGGACATCGATCCGAGAGCCGTGAAGACGCTTCAGCAGTATCCATTTCCCGGGAATGTGCGTGAACTTCAAAACATGATTGAACGGGCGATGATGTTGTGTGTGGGCCGAACCCTGACTCCGGGAGATCTGCCCGGGGCTTTTTAGGTTGTCGTGGCTGCGGAGTGATCGTCGAGCCCTTGCTGGAAAATTGTCTGCGATAAGACTGGGCGCAGGGTCGGAGTGGATGATCCGTGCCGACGGAATGGGCGTAACACATGCAAGCTCTGTACAAGTTTCTGGACAGCCTTCCGATTCTTCCGAAGCTCCTGCTCATCCCTGCCGTTCCTCTGCTCTTCCTGCTTCTGTTAGGCGCGATGCTTTCGATGGACGTCCTCACGTTTTTCCACGACGAGGAACGCCTGAACGAGCGCTATCTCCTTCAGAAAACGGTGGCTCAATACATGCGATCAGTAGCCGACCTGGAAACGGCATTTCTGGGATACTCGATCACGAGAAACGACCAGTACTTCGAAGGGTTTAAGCAACGGCGAGAGACGCTGCGTACATTCGAGCGGGAATTGGTCGGCAGACTTCCAAAAGAGGAGGATCAGCAATTCAGAGAACTGCAAAAAGCCGTCACCAAATCAGTCGAAGAGAAGGAGCGATTGGTTGACGCGGTCAAGGCAGGTTCGCAGACAGAGGCTGTTCGATACATTCACGAGGGGAAAAGCCGAGAAATCATGGTTGAGATACGCACCTGGATGAGGCGTTTTGAGGAAATGGAACAGCAAACGACGCAACAGGAACTGTCGGCGTTGAACTATGATCAGATCCGAACCATCTTTATTATCTTGGCTGGCGGGGTTGTGACCCTTGCCCTCATCACTCTGGGCCTCGCGGTTATCGCTCGATCAATCGTGGCTCCGCTCGTCGATCTCTCGAAGGCTATGGATACAGAGACAGCCGATTCGGTTCCCAAGATTCCGGAGCTTGATCGCAAGGACGAGATCGGAGAATTGACAAGAGTGATGGGCGCGATGAGCGCACGAATCCGACAAGACGTGGAGGAGCTCCAGCATTCGGAGTATTCACTCAAGAAATTGAACGCGTCCCTGTCTGCTTCCGAAGCCAAGTATCGGGGATTGGTAGACCATGCTCCCGTCGGCATCGTGATGACGAAAGGCGTGAAGGTCACATTCAGCAATCGATACAATCAGCAGTTAGCCGGGCTTGATCCGGACAAGGACGTCGCGCCCGCCACGTTCCTCCAATGCATTCATCCTGCCGATCGTAGCCGCGTCCTTACGACCTTGGCTCAAGCAGTGGCCGAAGGCCGACCGTGTGAAACAATCTTCCAGTTTGTCCATGAGGACGGGGTTGTTCGAAAGATCTTAAGCCGACATGTCCCCATCATGGATTTGGAATCATCGGATATCGTCTATGTGGGTTTCAATATCGACATTACGGCTCTCGAAAGCCTGCAGGTTCGACTGAGTCGGGCAGAAAACTTGGCGACGCTGGGGCAGGTTGCGGCAGGTATTGCGCATGAGCTCAGGAACCCGTTGGTTGGAATTGGGTCGACGGCCAAAGTGCTGTTGGATGACTTTGAGCCTGCCGACGCGAAACGAAAGGAAGTTGAAGTCATCCTGGCGGAAACTCGGCGGTTGGACCGCATCGTCAATGAAATCGTTGACTTTGCACGTGTTCGCCGTCTTGCACCGACTCGCGTTGATCTCACTCAATTGGTCAATGAAGTGGCAAAATTGCTGCACCCTCAGCTCGAACAAAAACACCTCGCTCTCAAGACCAACCTGTCGCCAATGATCAACGAAGTTCACGCCGACCGTGATCAACTGAGACAAGTGCTTCTGAACGTGGTGCACAATGCCTTAGAGGCGACACCCAATGGAGGGTCTCCGATTCAAATCACCACGGATGAGTTGTTTCGCGAGGAACGCCCGGGGATCATGATTCAAGTAAAAGACGCGGGGCATGGAATTTCTCAGGAACTGATCGGCCAGATATTTCAGCCCTTTGTCACATCCGGGAAACGAAGCGGGACCGGATTGGGGCTCGCAATTTGCAAGAACATCATAGAAGCCCACGGGGGAGACATTTATGCCAGTAGCGAGGTCGGCAAAGGCACGATCCTCGGTATTTGGATGCCGCTCGAGCAAGAACCGGTCTCAATGAGAGGTTAATTCATGCGTGCAACGATATTTGTCACAGACGACGAGCATGTGATTCGCACGGCGATCGTCAAGCGTCTAGCTCGACAAGGACATGCCGCCGTCGGGTATGAGTCCGGTGAGGCCTTGATGGATGCGCTTCAACACACGCACCCTGATCTTGTGCTGCTCGATCTCAAGATGCCGGGCATGAGCGGCCTGGATGCACTCAGGCATATTCGGCATTTAGCTCCCACCGCCCTGGTGATCATGCTGACGGCCTATGGCTCGGTGCAGGATGCCGTAGAAGCAATGAAATTGGGAGCCTATGACTTCTTGATCAAGACCGTCGATCTTGAAGGACTCGATGTTGTAACTGGTCGTGCGATCGATATGCTGAAGCTTCGGCGTCGCCTGGAAGCAGAGCTCAGTGGTCAAGAAAATCAATTTCACCTGAGCAATCTCCAAGCGCACAGCCCAGCGATGAAACACTTGCTGGAGCAGGTCCAAGGCGTCGCCGAGAATCCAAAGTCCTCCGTTATGCTCCTCGGAGAAACGGGCACAGGAAAAGAATTTCTTGCCAGAGTCATCCATCATAACGGTCCTCGATCCGCCGGACCTTTCGTGGGCGTCAATTGTACCGCCATCCCCAAGGATCTATTTGAAAGCGAGCTATTCGGATACGAGCGAGGGGCTTTTACCGGGGCAAATCAACGAAAGTTAGGTCTCCTCGAAAAGGCCGAAGGAGGCACACTGTTTCTTGATGAAATTGGCGACTTGGATATGTCGATGCAGGCCAAGTTGCTGCGTGTGATTCAAGAACGTTCGTTCAGGCGGCTGGGAAGCACCGACGATCTCGGTGTTGATTTCCGTCTCATCACGGCGACGAATCGGGAAATCAAAAAAGATGTGGAGCGAGGAGTCTTTCGAGAAGATCTCTATTTTCGGCTCAATGTCGTCACCTTCGAGATCCCTCCTCTTCGCAAACGGGTGGAGGACATTATCCCGTTGTGTCAGCGAAGCATGATGCGATTTGCCCACGAGTTCGGCAAGTCGGTTCCGGAGCTTGATGCCGGGACGCGCGTGATTTTGGAACGCTATCATTACCCGGGGAATATTCGGGAGCTTGAAAATATCATCGAACGGGCCATGATCTTTTGTTCCGGGCAACTGTTGACCCCTGATTACCTGCCTCGTGAATTGCGTGAAACGGTTAAACAGATCACCACCTCCGTATCCGTCGGAGAAGAACGGCTGATCCGTATTGAAATGCATGTCGGGAAACAAACGCTTGAGCAAATCGAGGAGTCGATTATCGACGAAACATTACGGCTTGCCGACTACAATAAGAGCCTCGCGGCTAAACAGTTGGGGCTCACGAGATTTTCTTTAGATCGACGATTGAAAAAGCACAATTGAACGGGTCGTCTGGCCGTATCGGATCCCCTCTCTGTCAATGTTACGCGCGAACGAATCGAGAGACTGGAGGCCCAGAATGCGGCTGTCAGAAGGAATGGAGACTAGGAGAGAGCCGGCCTGACCTTTTCAATATCGACAACGGGCGTTACGTTTGAAAGGTTGGAACGAGCCGGCTCCGTCCAGCCCCTGCTAGTCGTTTCCCAGACGGCAGTCATGGTTTGCCGCCTTTCTTCCCAAAGTACTCTTCCCTACCGACAGCGACATCCGCGACATACATAAAGCCTGAGTGGCGTTCGAAGAGAGGCTTGAGACCAGCCAGGATCGGTTCCACCTTTTCCTCCGGAACGACCGTGAGGATCATTTCGAGGCTTTCTTGCTCGCTGAACATGAAATGGGCCTCTCTCACTCCATGGTGCCCTTTGCCGGAGATGTTACCGATAATCGTATACCCGCTGGCATGCACGCGATCCAGCAGTTCGGTCACGAACGCCCGGTGTTCGCCTGCGACGATTACACGAACTTCTTTCATCGGATGCAACCGTAAGCCACCCATCGATCTACTCCTTTCCTGCGTCCAATGAGATTACGACATCATCACCGGAATCGTGCAAGATCCGAGCCCATTCCCCATTTGGCCGATAGCGGTACCACTGGCCATACTCCGGGTCCAAGACGACCAGGTGTACCCATTCGTTATGATAATAATGCTGAAGAACCTCATGTCGGGCAATGAGTTTCTCGATTCCGCGGCGAGGAGCTTCGACGATCGTCAGCAACCGCATCGGCTCATGGTACGGCATCTCCCCATTCATCACCGTTTGCCGTGCCAATCCAAGTCGAAGATCACTCCAGGGGCCGGACATGATGCCGAACCGTCCAACCACGTTGTGGTAGATCTTGCTGCCGCTGCCATATACTTCGTTGTCGACGGCAGAAAAATAATGTTCCATGTTGATCCATTGCGCAACAACCTGAGGAGCGGTCAGTAAGACCTCCAGGAAACGGGTCGTCGGGTCCTCTCGATAGTCATAGGAGTGCAGGAACATCCGACCATTGAGATCCAGCCCCTTCGTGAGTTCGCGACGACCGATCAGGAACGTGGTATTGCCGGAGAGCCCCCATTCGGGGCGAACTTGACTCCAGTCCACACTACGCCGACGCACATGGGCTGTGGCTTGCGATTCGTCCAGCGGCTGCTGCAGCTCTGGGAACCGTCCGCATCGCTCCTGGCTCGCCAGTTCCGCGGCTTCCCGTAGGTCAGCTTGGAGTCGCGCGAGGTCGGCACGATGGGTCGGTGGCACATCTTCGAGGTCGAACAAGCGGACCGCGTCGGTGGTGGTATCCATCTGGCCGGCAAGGAAGTGCGTATCGGAAGGAATATCAATCCCCGCTTTCCGTAGGCGCTCACGGACCTTGCCATAATTCGCCATCATGGCGAGAACTCGGGCATTGGGTTGGCCTTCATTCCCTCCGCACGCGCCACAGTCGAGCGCCGACTCGTAGGGATTATTGTCAGATGTGCTGCCGTGCGCACAAAACAAGATGAGCCGGGCGAACTTCTTCGTCAGTCCCATCATCCGCAGAGCGGTCTCAACGGTCAAGGTCTGTTCCTCAAGCGTGAAGCCGGTTCTGGTCAGTCGTTCCTTAAATCGTGAAGCCGCACGAGGGTTGACGTCGTATTCTCGTTGGAGCAGCAGGATAAACGCATCAAGCGCGTCTTCCTTCAAGCCGACGGCCTGCGCCTCGGCCAGGAATCCGGTGTCGGGCTGCTCCTCACCGTGAAGGGCCCGCTGTCGCAGTCCATCGATGAGCGACGGGGTGATATGAGTACTGCGTAGTCCAAGACGCTCCTGGAGTGCCATCCGCACCAGCTTCTGCTGCTCGACCGTCAGCATTTCCGAGGTATCCATCGGGGACAATTTGTTCACTGTCAGGGTCGTGGGGAGGGGCGGAACAAACTGTCGTTGCAGCCACGTCGCGACGCGCCGATAGAGCGACGGAAGCAGCGTCTTTCCAAAAATCGGCAGGCTATAAAACCAGCCGATAGACTCGACCATGACGTAAGGGGTAATAACGTTTTCTTTCAGATCGTGCAGCAACGTGTGGCCTGCATGGACCCACTTCGTCCACACCTGATGTTGCGAGACCTTGTGATCCAGATAGCTTCGTGGGATTTCCCGGACTTCGTTCTTGGCCCGCATGATGACGGGGAACTGTTCCGTGTCGTGCTCTTTTCCCCAGGCGCGGTACCGAATGAAGGCGGCAAAGAAGCCGGCGAAGCCATAGGTCTCATGCGGACCGATCGATTCGAGGTGGCGACGAAATGGCTCGGATCGGACGTCGATACAATACACGGACTGTGAATAGGGGCGAACGGGAAGAGTTGTCGGCTTCTCCGTGCGCTCTTGTTTTGACGCAGAGATGAGTTGTCCGATCAGTGGCTCATGATAACCGGCTTCAAAGGCCTTCAGCCACACGATGCCATGGTCCGATTCCGGAAAGGCCTCGATCCAATCGATAACCTGTTTCAACGCCTGGGCCTCGCTCTCGACCAGCTGTTCATCGCGAATCTCGAGTGATCGGCTGAGCGCGAGGAGTCGTCGGGCATTTCCACGCCGACGCGCGGCCTGGTGCCGGGGAACCACCTCCGTACGATAGCGCGCGAGCACCGTGTTCCAGCCTTGTCCTTTCCGATGGGCAAGCCGATCGACTTCTTCAGCGTAGAGTGCGGGGAGATGGCCGGCGATCCGCTGTCGTCGCAAATAGTACTCCTCCGAATAGTCACGCATATAGGCGACGATCTCGTCGAATCGCCCTTGAATATCCAGATACTCTCGACATGCCGCCTGCACGAGCTCACGGGCGTACCACAGGCGAATGGCGAGGAATTTCACCAGGCCGACAGGATGGGCTTGTTGCCAGGGATAGTCTCGTTCTTCTCCTCGCCATTTGATAAAGCCTCCCCACCCCGGGAGGGCGGTCAGCTGGAGCGACAAGTAATCTTGCCGCAATGCTATTGGAATGCCCAACAGGTCCAAACTTTCCAGCAGCGTGTCTTCCGGATGATCGGGGAGCGCGGCAATTTTACGGCGACTGTCGGGAATCCCGATGAGTGACCATTCTTGTGCGGCGAGGCGCTTCCAGGATTGGTACAGCCCCTCGTCACGGTCGGACATGGCCCACGCGGCATGTCCCTCATCGAGAAAGGCCGAGCACCACTTGATCATCTGGTCATTGATGGTTTGGACGATTGAGGTGCCGAGGGTGTCGTCACACCAGTGAGACAGGGTGAGCCACCGGCAGAGCGCGGAGTGGTTGGTCTCCAGGACTTTTTTTACACGCTCGTCAAGGGAAGGCGTCTCCAGGACCTGCTCCAGCTTCCTCGCGATCCGCTCAATCAGATCTCGGTCGGGATCATTCAGCTGATCGTCGAGCGGTTCTCGCACGGGGGAGCACAGCCCTTCCGTCAGGCACGCCCGCAAGACTTCTCCGTGGGTTACTGACCGAGGTCCAAGGGCGATCGTTCGATCGCTTGCCAGCGCTTGTAAGGCCGTCTCCAGGTGCTCCACGCGAATGCGGCCGGATGCGACGTAGGCACGATACAAGTCGTTCGGGAGATAGCCGTCTCCATTCAAGAATTGCTTGCCGCGCCGGACCGTTTCCTCAAAGGGGAGGTATTCCAGGCTATGTAATGGATTGTGGTGGACGAACGTCCGCATCGGCCAGTATTGCGCGATGATTTCGCCGGCAAGGCGGACGATGCCGCGGAGTTCCATCCGTTTCGACTCGAGATCCATCGATTCATTCACTGGTGTCATGGAATCGCTCGCAAGAACGTTCCGGCCATCGACTGCGCGGCCGTCGACGACCACCACTCAATAGGGGCCAGTCCCAACATCGTAAGGATGACAACCGTGATGGTCAGTGCCGCCCACTCTTGCTGCACGACATCACGATAGCGAAGGTCCCCTCGCCTGATTCCGAACAACAATCGTTGTACCGCGCTCATGAGATACCAGGACGCTGCCAGCCAGGCCGACGACATGATCATCAGACCAATGAGTGACGGAATCGGTGAGTGGAGCAGCAACCCCATCAGTCCGGCGAACACGCCGAAGGGGGGAAGCCCCATCGCTGCCAATGCCAAAAGAGACAACAGCACGGCATAGCGCGGCATTGATGAGGCCAATCCACTGATCGAAGATGGGTCGACGTCATCACCATAGCGTGTCCGAATGATTTGCCAGGCAATGAGCAGTCCGCAGGTCGCAACACCGATGGAGGCGACGAAGACGGCGGCGCGAGACGTCGCCAGGCTCGATGCCGAGGTATGCCACCAGAGCATGGAAAAGAAGGAGAGACTCGCATACGACAGCATGAGTCGAATCCGAGTCTGTGCCAGGGCTTTGACCGCACCATACAACGCTCCGATGAGCGCGAGGAGGCCGACGATACCGGAGAGCGCCGCGGGAATAATGTTTAGGGCCGAGGCCATGACGTGCAGGCCGACGGCGGGAAGAAGAAATGCCGAGAATGAGGGCAGATTGCCGGGCAGTCGTGTGAGCGCAATCACATAGCTGGTATGGAACGGCAGGAGCGGGATCAGCACCGCCGCAGTAACCAGGATCCCTAACGACGAAAGCGGAGGCGTGGTCAGTGCGGCGACGACCACTCCAAGGGCAGCGAGACAAAATTGGCTGATCCCCCACCATGAAATCGGCCACAAGCTCGTATGGTGACGTATCAACAAGCCGCTTATGCTCACCAATAGTGTCAAGAGGAACAGCTGACTCAATGGAGCCGGATGGGCGATGACCCCGATCCCCAGTCCGAGATTGACTAAGGTCATGAGCCAGGAAAGACGGTGATCCTTCTGAACCGGCTGTCCCAAGATGGAGATCATGGCCACGATCGGAAGCAGATCGAGGAGCAAGGCGCCTTCCGGGAGGTGTGTCGGAAGTTTCAGAATCGGGACGACAGTGATGAGGCACCAGATGACGCACGATTTCTTCAGCTGCGGCACGTCTTCCCAAAGTATCCGACCGGTCGCGGCGCCGATGAGCGGAATGCAGGTGGCGAGCCAAGAAAAAAGAACCGCGCTCGTCATCGCCGCGACCATCCCTCTTCTTGTTTGTCGACCCAGTGGACAAACCGCAGGAGGACTTGTCCGAGACGGCCATAACATTCGTCGGCATACAATCTATTGATGAGCGCCACATACACTCGATGTCGGATTTTCTCGACCCAAGCCGGTATCCAAACACTTCGCCCATGGGCCTTCAAATACAGATAAATCCAGCCGAGGATGGTCAGGCCTGTCGCGCCTACGAGAAGCAGGTCGAACAGCCAGTCGGGTAGGTCGGCAGCCTTGTAGTAAGCGGCGACTTCATTGGGATTGGGGTAGAGGAACGCGGTGAACGATTCCACCGCAAACAGGTAGATGAAGATCACGAAGAGCAAGGTCAACAGCATGGTGGACGATACTTTCCAGGATGCGACCGCGCGCAATCGCGTGAGTGTCAGGATCGCTTGTGATGAGGTGATCCATATGAAGAAGAGGATGATGACGGTCCCATGCGACTCCAACAAGGGAATGTGCAACACTCCGTGGGTCACCAAGAGAATGAGCAGCGGGATGACCAGGCTCGTTAGAACCCCCGTCGACCAGGTGAGGTTGGACAGTTCTTCCTCCTGATGATGGGTACGGTCTGTATGGGGGAAATGCGGCTCGACTCTGGCCTTTTGAATCACGTTTCCACAATTGAGAAAGACCGTGGCCTTAAAAAGACCATGTGCGATCAGATGGAAGACCGCCAGTGAAAATGCGCCGAGCCCGCACTCCATAATCATGTACCCCATCTGGCCGATCGTCGACAGTCCCAACGTCTTCTTGATGTCGCTCTGCACCAGCATCATGGAGGCTCCCAGCACCGCAGTCACTGTGCCGACCACCAAGGCGACGTGCAACGTGACCGAACTCAAGCCGAAGAGCGGCGCCATGCGATTGATCAGGAACCCACCGGCGTTGATGATGCCGGCATGGAGCAAGCCGTGTACGGGTGTCGGCGCAAAAAGCGAACTCGGTAACCAGAGGTGAAGGGGAAACTGTGCGGACTTTCCCATCGCCCCAATGAACATCAGTAAAGTAATGGCGGTGGCGGCGTCGATCTCCATGCCCGGCCACAGTGCCACGGTATGGGCGGAGGCCCTCGCGCGGGCGAACAGCTCGGGAATTTCAAGCGTTCCGTACACCTGGTAGGTGAGGATGATCCCCATCAGGAGGGCCATATCAGCCACACGCAGGACCGTGAACGTTTTGTAGGCTCCGTCGAGAGTCTGACGATGACTATGGTTGTGCGCGAGCATGTAGAGCAGGTAACTGAGCAGTTGCCAGAACAAAAACAGCATCATGAGATTCGCACTAGACACCATGCAGAGCAATACGAAATCTGTGAGGCAAATCAGCGTCAGATACCGTCGGTAGTGGCGGTCCTGATACATATAGTTCACGGAGTAGGTGTAGATGATCAGACTGACGGCCGAAATCAGTGTCATCATGACGCCACTGAGTCGGTCGATGTAAAACCCGACAGGAATCGTGAGAGACGCAACCGTGGCAGGGTTATAGAATTGCAGGGTGATCGGCCCCGAGATCGTCACAGCATATAGAGTTCCCGCAGCTCCCACACAGGCCGCTCCCATCAGAAGCGCGGCAATCTTGGCATGGGCATAGCGGGTTGAGTCCTCTGCACAGACTACGACCAGTGCGGCGACCAGAGGAAGCAACGGGATGAACAGTGCAGCCCACATCGGTTCGGTATGACCTCAAAAAACACAAAAGCCAACTGCCTCGTGTCGACCCATGGTCAACCCAAGCAATTGGCTTGTACTGCGACCGGCCTCTCAGCATGAAGAGCGAGTCGCCCTACGGCCTGCGACTGAAAAACAGCCGTCTTGCCCGTCCGCAAGCAATCTTGTGGAGAGGCAACACTGCGTGCCACCGATAATGCGGCTTCATGAATAATATGGGGCAACGTATAGCGTCAAGCTCGAAATGGTCGCGCAGGTCTTCACTTCGTCCCTGCGGGACCGAAAGACTCCACGCGAGCCCCGTGATAGAGGCGAAAGTCCTACGTCGGTACTTGTTCGCCTGCTACTTGCGCTCTTATAATCACGGGAGAGGGGGCTATGGAAAACTCAATACGCAATGCCGTCATCAGGTTTGAGCAAGAATTCATGGGCCGTGGGCCGGATGAAGTACGAGCACTCGTCGCCCGCGATCTTGTGGTCGTCCGACTGAAAGGCGTCTTGACACCGGCCGAACGTCAGCTTGCCAAAACGGTGGAGGGGGTTGAGATGGTCAAGCAACTTCGACAGAACTTGATCGCACAGGGCAGGGACAAGCTCTGTGAGCAAGTCGGTGAAATCACCGGGGCGAAGGTGCTCGGGCTCTTTACCGATATCGACGTGCAGCTCGGCGAGCGGGTCCTGGTCTTTACGACGGATCGGGAGATCCAATATGGGACGAGGTAGCAGGCCGCCGGATGGCGGCAGCTTCGGCTCCATTGCATGATCCCTTCGTTAACGAAGGATTAGTAGTTCTAGGTCGCAGTATCCATCACGCTTCTGCTGCAATCGCCGATCCGCTGTTGCGACAATGTGCGTCGATCGTCGTTCGCCCTTCAATAGACTCAGGGCCGTGAGCTTGCCGAACGGTGAAGCATCTCGGTCAGCGGTTTCAAGTTCGAGGTTTCATGTTTTAGGTTGTCCGAAAACTTGGTACCTGAAACGTGGAACTTAAAACTACTCCGGGCGAGTTCACCACGAACCGTCATGAATCAAGCTGGTTAGTGTGCCTCCATGATGGGGACTCACGTGAGTCCGGGAGAATGATGCGGCATCAGCCCGATTTGATGACGGAGGATGTCGAAGAAGCGCAGAGGCTACGGGAGGGCTTGTAAAGGTGCGTCATGCAGATGTAGGTGAGTATGCTACTCCTACCCGGTTAGGGCGCCCATAGGGCGGGGACCGGCACGAGCCAGAGTTTCTCGCCGAATGGGATGACGCGATCACCCAGGTAGAGCACGAGACCGGTGCGGAACCGTTTACCGAGTTGATCGCGTAGCGCTTGTAAGGCGACAAAGTCAGAGGCTGTCACGGTCGCGCTCGCTTTGACTTCGACACCGGCCACTGAGCCGTCGGTTTGTTCCAGCACCACATCCACCTCCGACCCGCCGACGGAGCGGAAATGGTAGAGCGAGGCGTGTGGAGCAATCCAAGACAGCTGTTTGCGCAGTTCACCCACGACGAAGGTTTCCAGCATCCGTCCCAATAACGCACGATCGTCGTGGAGTCGTCGCGCCTGTGCACCGATCAGATGGCAGGCCAGGCCGGTGTCGACCAGATGCAGTTTGGGGGCCTTGACCAGGCGCTTGCCCATGTTTGTTGACCAGGCCGGGAGGCGATGCACGAGAAACACTGTTTCCAGCAGGGTGAGATAGCGGGTCAAGGTTGTGTGCGGGAGTCCGGCATCCCTGCCGATATCGGCGAGATTCGCCAACCCGGCTGTGCGAGCAGCAAGCAGTTTGAGCAGGTTGGGTAGCTGGTGCAGCGCATCCACCCGGGCCAGATCGCGCACGTCCCGTTGGAGAATGGTGGAAATGTAGGACGCAAACCACGCCGACCGGCGATCGTCGTCGGTACGCTCGACGGCTTCCGGGTATCCGCCTCGCGTTAATCTGGCTGCAAGATCCTGTGTTGTTGCGGTGAACTTGGTTTTGGCGATGGTGCCGTCAAACAGACGGGTCACGAATCGCTCCCGTGTGCCGGCAAGCTCACCCGATGAAAACGGGAAGAGCGGAATGATCTCCATCCGTCCGGCCAGTGATTCGGATAACCGTGGCAAGGTCAAGACGTTAGCCGATCCCGTCAGCAGAAAGCGACCGGGTGTGCGGTTCTTGTCCACGGTGACTTTGATCGCCGGGAAGAGATCCGGGGCCTTCTGGATTTCGTCGAGGACGACCGGGCCTTGCAGGTTGCGGATGAACCCCACCGGATCACTCGCAGCCAAGGCGAGCGTGGCCGCATCATCCAGGGTGAAGTATTCTGCCCCGGTTTTCTCAGCCATCACTCTGGCCAGCGTGGTTTTCCCTGTTTGCCGAGCGCCGTTCAGGAGCACAACCGGCGTGTCGGCCATGGCCGAGTGGACCGCATGCTCAATAGTTCGCTTGATCATGGAGATATATTCACCTCTTTGTGGTGAATTTGCAAGCAAACCATCGCGAAAACAGGATTCAGCGGGCATCTGCATCTAATTCTATAGTTGGATGCCGGTGGTGGAGGTCCTGATCGGGTGCAAAAACCGTTGAATGATACAGCTAGCCGCAGTATCCATTACGCTTCTGCTGCAATCGCCGATCCGCTGTTAAGACAATATGCGTCACTCGTCGTTCGTGAAGTGTGAAGCGCCTTAATCCCGAACGAGATACGCTTCACGTGCGACGTTTCACGAGATGCTCGTCCAGATGGTTTCGCCCTAAACCACCATGAATCAAGCGGGCTAGTGTGCTGGCGTCTCGGCTGGTTGTGAAACAGAAGGCGTGGTGACCGGCGGATCGCCACGTTTGGGAGTAGGGTGCCAGCCCATGACCGCGAGCAGCACCAAGAAGCTGATAACGTACGCCACCGCGACATGCCATCCGTGATACACCCAGCGACCGACGTTCTTCGCATCCGGATACATGTTAGACAGTGCCACGCCGGCGGACGAGCCGAACCAGATCATCGAGCCGCCGAACCCAACGGTGTACGCGAGCATGCCCCAGTCATAGCCGCCTTGTTTGAGCGCGAGAGCGGTGAGCGGAATGTTGTCGAATACCGCGGAGATGAACCCGAGTCCCATGGCTGACTGCCAGGATGCAAGCGGCAACTTTTCCACCGGCATCATTGAGGCGCAGGTGACCAGAGCGAGCAGAAAAATCGTCCCTTTGGTCGCGTCGGGTAACAAACCCCAATCGGGTTTGCGTAACGGCGCCGAGACCAGGATCGACAGTGCAACAGCAACCCCGATGAATGGGAAATGATCAGCGATCTCGGCGTGGACCAAATTGATGTACACGTTGGTGGAAATCGCCGTCACCAAAATGAACGCCACGATACCGACACGGCCCCAGTCCACATGCGCGCCACCAGGCTCATAGGCCCTCAACGGCGAATATTTGTTCTGCTGCAACGCGGCCGGAATGCCGAACAGGACCAGTGCGACCACCGCGGCAACGTAGGCGTGGAAGACGTCAGCCGGGCTTACGCCGTCGATCCACATCATCGTGGTCGTGGTGTCACCCACTACGCTGCCAGACCCACCCGCATTGGAGGCGGCAACGATTGCGGCGAGGTATCCGATGTGGACCTTACCGCGAAAAACGGTGTGTGCCATGGTGCCCCCGATGAGCGCTGCGGCGATGTTGTCGAGAAACGAGGACAGCACGAACACCATCGCGAGCAGCGTAAACGCCCCCTTCGCTTGCCCAGGCAGGTACTTGGGCAGGACGGCAGGGACATGGCTCTCCTCGAAATGCTTGGACAACAGCGCAAAGCCCAACAAGAGACACAGCAGATTGGACAGAATCACCCACTCATGGGCCAGGTGGCCGACCAAGCCTGGCAGACCATCGCCGGCCCTGAACCCGGTGAACGCCAATTTGTAGAAGGCAATTGTGGCGAGTCCGGTGAGTGCCACCTGCAGCGTGTGGTGGTGGAACAGTGCCACACCGAGCAGCGTGAGGGCGAACAAGATGAAGTCGAACGGGATGCCGAATGCGGTGGGTGGGTCAGTCGCCGCGAGCGCAAATGAGGGGATGAGCCATAACGCGAACGCGGCTACGGCGATGCTTAGCCACAGACCGATGTCGTTGCGGGACGATGGACTCTTCTGCTCCTCAAGCCGCATGACGCTCCCTCTGCTTCGCGTTGATCCGAGCCCACACTCTTAATGAACGCAACTGCTGCAGCCGACGATATGCCGCTGGGACAATATCCGTCGTTCGTCGGTTGTGAAGCGTCTCGATCGACCGTTTCGAGTTTGAGGTTTCATGTTTCAGGTTGTCCGGAAACTTGGAGCCTCAAACTTGAGACTTGAAACCTGAAACTTTGAACCAGAAACTATCCAAGACGGTTTCGTCACAAATCGTCTTGGATAATATGGACTAGAGGTCATGGTTCGGAGTGACAACAGGTAGATCTAGATCCACCGGAAACCCGAACGAAGCCAGAAGCTACACAGGGAGCTGAGTGAAAAGCAAGGCAAACTTTCTACGGAGCATGAGTCGAAGGCAACTCGGTGAGGTTTATGCCTGCGCTTCACTGGTGATGCAAGAAGGAGTATGGCCATAAGTAGGCTGGCGATTCAATGAGCGCGGTTGGCTTGAGATGTTGAGTCAAAACCAGGAGTCATTTGACCAGCGTGACGGGAATCTGGGTCAAATGGATGACCTTGGTGGTAACCGATCCCATCACGAGCCCAGCAATACGTCCGAGTCCACGCGATCCCATGATAATTTCGCCGGCCCCAACCGTCTTGGCGCACTCCACAATCTGTTCAGCGGCATCGCCTTCCGCCGTACTGCTTGCGAACGCTACACCCGAGGAGCGCAGCACGTGCTCCGCCGGTTCGAGAATCTCGCGGTTATACTGCGCGGCCATGTCCGCTGCTTTCTTCTCGCCCACATAGACCTGGATTTCACCGTACACGCGGAGCGGGGAGTGCACCGTCACGAGATGCACACGACCTTGTGGTTTTTCGCGTGCTCGCTCAACGGCAAGATGGAGTGCACGCATCGCGCTCTCCGAACCGTCGACTGGAACCAATATGGTGTGAGACATAACATCCTCTATCAGACCGGTTGGACTACTTCTACAGGCTCAACGCATCTTATCTCTCGCAGACTCAAGTAGCCAGCGCATAAATTCACCGATGACGCGGCTCCATGAACCCCCGACAGATCAGAACGGGAATCAGGCAAGGATGCAAAGAATGGGGTCTGAAGATGAAAGAAGTTTGCGTGTCTAGGCGTTCTTACAACGCTTCCTTACTGGAAGACTGCATACGGGCAAGACGTTCAGGGCAGGGCTTGTCGCAGCCGGCGTCGCACTCTAGACCAAGGCGTTCAAGACCACCGCAACTGCCGCCGATCGGACGACGCCCGACCAGGACACCCACTGCCATAGCCAGGATTGCAACAACCATGACAAGGAACGAGACCAGGAAAATGGTCATGACAGCTCCTGTTTCCGGTACTGTTGGAATGCACAGCAGACGCGCTCTTCAAACTGTCCATCACGTTCGATCACAAACAGGACGGGAAGGTTGAGCTGTTCAGCGATGGCCATACCACGCTCAGGCCCCAACACCTGAAATGCCGTGGCCCAGCCATCCGCTCGCATGCTGGTCTCTGCCAGCACCGTCACCGATACCAGATGATTGTCGATCGGCCAGCCGGTGTTCGGATCGATGGTATGGGAATAGCGTCGCCCGGCGATTTCAAAAAAGTTTCGATAATTGCCTGAGGTCGCGAGGGCGATGTCGCTGAGCGCCAGCATTGTGTGCACAGAGCGTTCACTCGACAACGGTTTCTCAATCGCGATCCTCCACGGTGTATCCTGCTCCTTGAGCCCACGGACGCGAATCTCACCACCGATCTCTACCATATAATGTTCAATACCGTGCGCGGTCATGAGTTCAGCCACCCGGTCCACCCCGTAGCCCTTGGCGATTCCGGAAAGATCCAGGAAGACATCAGAGCGGTGTTTGCGTATCGCTGGTTGGCTATCACTGAGTGCAATTTTATCAAGTCCGCTGCGCGCACGGGCGGCGGCAATGTCGCTCTCTGGCGGGATGCGGTCCGGATGAACGTCCGGGCCGAAGCCCCAGAGATTGACCAAGGGGCCGACCGTGATGTCGAACGCCCCGTCACTCTGGGCGCCGATCTCGATCGCGGCTTTGAGCACGTCACGGAGCGACGCGGATGCAGGAACCCATTCGGTAGTCTGCAGACGGTTAAAGCGTGACAGTTCCGACTCCGGGTCATAGGTAGACATGGTGTGATTAATCTCGGCCAGCAAGGTGTCCACTTCGATCTGGAGGTTCTTCACTGTCGGAGTATTCGGGGTGGGGCGGTATTTGACGTTATAGGTGGTCCCCATGGTGTGACCACTCATGTGCAGTTCTGCGGGAGGCGGCTCAGAGCGTAGCAGGCTGAAGCCGGTACCGGCCGCCAGCAGAACGATCAAGGCAACCAACGCACGGGGTCGCGCAATGGCGGGAGGCATGGATGGTCATCCTCCGAAGTCATCGAGCATGATATTGTCCCGCTCGACGCCCAGGTCCAACAGCATCTTGATCACGGCGGCATTCATCATCGGCGGTCCGCAGAGATAGTACTCACAGTCTTCGGGCGCCGGATGAGTCTTGAGATATTCATTATGGAGCACGTTATGGATAAATCCGGTGTAGCCGGTCCAGGCGTCTTCCGGGAGCGCGTCGGACAGGGCAACATGCCATGTGAAGTTGTCGTGCTCGGCGGCCAGCTTGTTGAAATCGTCGACATAGAACATCTCGCGCTTCGATCGAGCCCCATACCAAAAGGACATCTTGCGTGTGGTCTTGAGGCGACCCAGCTGATCGAAAATGTGCGACCGCATGGGCGCCATTCCTGCGCCACCGCCGATGAACACCATTTCGTTGTTGGTGTCACGCGCGAAGAACTCGCCGAACGGCCCGGAGATGGTGACCTTGTCACCCGGTTTCAGTCCAAACAGGTAGGACGACATTTTACCCGGAGGCAGGTTTTGTGTGCGCGGGGGAGGCGTGGCGATGCGGATATTGAGCATAATGATGCCACGTTCTTCCGGGTAATTGGCCATGGAGTAGGCACGCTCGAGGGGCTCATTGACCTTGGACACAAGGTCCCAGAGATTCAGCCGGTCCCAGTCGCTGCGAAACCGTTCTTCGATGTCAAAATTCTTAAACGAATGCTCATAGGGAGGGCAAAAAATCTGGATGTATCCTCCGGCACGGAAATCGACATATTCATCCTGTGGAAGCTCCAGGACCAGTTCTTTGATGAAGGTGGCCACATTGTGGTTGGAGCGCACGGTACATTCCCATTTCTTGACCCCGAAGACCTCATCCGGAACTTCGATCTTCATGTTCTGCTTGACCGCCACCTGACAGGAGAGACGGTAGCCCTCGCGCGCCTCACGCTTGTTGATATGCGAGGTTTCGGTCGGCAGAATGACCCCACCTCCTTCGAAGACCTTGACCCGGCACACGCCGCACGTCCCGCCGCCACCGCAGGCCGAACTGATAAAAATCTTGGCGTCGCCCAGCGCACCGAGCAGTTTTCCTCCGATCGGCGTCTCGATGGATTTCTTGTCGTTGATTGTGATCGTGACATTGCCGCTGGCCACGAGTTTCGAGCGCGCACTCAGAATGAAGACGGCCAGAAGGAGGACGAACCCGGTGAAGACACCGACTCCTAGGAGGATCTCGATCATATGCAGTCTCTTATCTCAGACTCTAGAGTTGGATTCCTGAAAAGGCCATGAACCCCAGGGCCATCAATCCCGCAGTGATGAACGTGACGCCCAGTCCCTGCAACCCTTCGGGGATGTCGGAATACTTGAGCTTCTCTCGCACGCCCGCCATCGCGACGATCGCGAGCGCCCACCCGACACCTGAGGCCACCCCGTAAGTGACGCTCTCGCTGAAGTTATAGTCCCGTTCGACCATAAACAGGCAGCCTCCAAGAATGGCACAGTTGACGGTAATCAGCGGCAAAAAGATCCCCAGCGAGTTGTACAGTGACGGGACATATCGATCGAGAAACATTTCCAGGACCTGGACGACCGCCGCAATGACGCTGATGTAGGTGATGAGCCCAAGGAAATCCAGACTGATCTCAGGGAGCCCCGCCCATGCCAGCGCGCGATCCTTTATCAGAAATTGGTAGATCAGATTATTGATCGGGATGGTCAGGCTTTGGACGACGATCACCGCGATACCGAGTCCGAGCGCGGTGCCGATTTTTTTCGAGACGGCGAGGAACGTGCACATGCCGAGGAAAAACGTCAGCGCCAGATTCTCGACGAAGACTGCTTTGATGAACAGATTGACGAGGTCCATTATGAGGCCACCTCCGGTCGAGGCGCGTGATAGATCTTGTATTCAGGTTGCTCCACTTGTGCCGGTTTCCAGGAGCGCACCACCCAAATGATCATGCCGATCAAAAAGAACGCACTCGGAGGCAGGAGCAACAAGCCGTTCGGCACATACCATCCGCCGTCTCGATCAAGCGGGAGGATCGGATATCCGAACAAGGAACCCGAGCCAAAGAGCTCGCGTATGACTCCGACGACCATCAAGAGCGCGCTATAGCCGAGGCCGTTGCCAAGGCCATCGAGGAAGCTGGGGAACGGGGGGTGTTTCATCGCATAGGCTTCCGCGCGCCCCATGACGATACAATTGGTGATAATCAATCCGACAAAGACCGACAGGTCCTTGCTGATGCTGAACGCATAGGCTTTGATGAACTGATCGGTGACGATGACCAGCGACGAAATAATGGTCATTTGAACGATGATGCGGATGCTGCTCGGGGTATGATTGCGGACCAGACTGATGGCGGCATTGGAGAAGGCGGTGACGACGGTCAGCGCGATGCACATCGTGATGGTCGTCGAGAGTTTCGATGTCACGGCTAGTGCCGAGCAAATCCCGAGGACCTGGAGGATGACCGGGTTATTATCGACAATCGGTTCGAAAATGATCTTTTTGTGTTGGTACGACATGAGCGTTAGCTCCTTTCCTGTCGCAAACGGGACAGATACGGCCCGTACCCTTTGTCGCTCAGCCAGAACTTCAGCGTATTCTCCACCCCTCGCGAGGTGATGGTGGCGCCGGCAAGGGCGTCAACCTGATGGTGACCTTCGGGAGAGGAACTGTCAACCGCGACCTTCGTCACCTCAATCTGAACCTTCCAGTTCTCGTCGAAGAGGACTTTGCCCGTCCATTGGGCGCGCCACTTGGGATTGTCGATCTCTCCTCCGAGCCCCGGGGTTTCGGCATGCTGATAGAAGCGGAGGCCCTGCACCGTTCGCAGATCCTCCTCCAATGCGAGAAATCCGTACATCGTGGACCAGAGCCCGTAGCCGTAGACCGGCAGAATCAGTTTCTTGAACTCACCGTTGGCGTCGACGATCCGATAGACCGGCAGATAGCGTGGTTCCCGCCTGATCCCCGCCACATCCTCTCGGCGGGTGAGTTCGGTGGAGATCTCGGGATCCTTTCCGGCCTTGACGATATTAAAGGTGTCAGGATCGATCCCCTTCACCTCGTCACCGGTCGCCAGCTCAATCATGTGGGCGTCAATTCGCTTGAGCGCCTGTTCTTCCGTCAGCCCCTCCTTGAGGAGGCCGGAGACCGCAATCACATTCCGTATGAGGTCGGCCTTCTGATTCGTTTCCTGAATCGGTCGAAGGAGCACCGCCGCACCGGCCACCACCACGGAGCAGACCAGACAGAGGACCAGCGTCACCAGTAGCGTCCTGCGCGCACTCTCAACCGGCGCAGCGGATACAGTGGAATCTGATTCAGGCGCGGACATGGCGGCGGAGCCTCCGTCGGATATTGAGCTGGACGACCGCATAATCGATGAGGGGCGCAAACACGTTGGCGAACAAAATCGTGAGCATCACACCTTCCGGAAACGCGGGATTCGCCACGCGGATCAGCACGCTCATGGCCCCGATCAGAATGCCGAACACCCAGCGCCCGGCACTCGTCATGGCGGCGGACACCGGGTCGGTGGCCATGAAGACTGCGCCGAAGGCAAATCCGCCCAGCACCAGATGCCAGTACCAGGGCATCGCCACCATCGGATTGGTCTCGCTGCCGATCATATTGAAGAGGAGCGAGGCACCGACCATTCCGACAAAGCACCCGACAATAATGCGCCAGGACCCGACCCCCGTATAGATCAGGAACGCTGCACCAAGCAGACAGGCGAGGGTGGACGTCTCCCCCATGGAACCCGGCATCAAACCGATAAAGGCATCCCACCAGGTCAAGCCTCCCTTGATGATCTCGTCGACGCCGCCCACTTTCCCAAGGCTGAGCGCGGTCGCACCGGAATAGCCATCGACGGCTACCCACACGCGGTCACCGGACATTTCGGCGGGATAGGAGAAAAACAGACAGGCCCGCGCGGTCAGGGCGGGATTGAGAAAGTTCTTACCGGTCCCGCCGAAAATCTCTTTGCCCAGGACCACACCGAAGGTAATTCCGATGGCCACCATCCAGAGCGGCATATCGGGGGGCAGCGTCAGCGTGAAGAGCATAGAGGTGACCAGAAAGCCTTCATTGATCTCTTTCTGACGCACCGTGGAGAAGACCGTTTCCCAGACACCACCGACGATTAAAGTCACCAGATAGATCGGCAGAAAATACAGGAAGCCATGGACCATATTGGCCAGAATACTGCCGGCATCAAACCCGATATGGAGAGCCGCCAGGAGATCGTACCGCCAGCCGGTCTTGGCCACCCCCATTTTTGCGAGTGCCAGATTGGCCTGATAGCCGGTGTTGAACCAGCTCCACAGGATACAAGGAATCAGCGCCACCACCACGTACACCATCAATCGTTTCAGATCGATGCCGTCCCGCACATGCGGCGCGTGGTGCGTGGTTTCGGGAGAGGAATAGAAAAACCCATCGACCATCTCGAACACGGGATAGTACTTCTCATACTTGCCGCCCTTGGCAAACAGAGGCCGGAGATGATCGAGATAGCGTTTCATATCTGCCATCAGCCTTCTTTCTCAATCTGGTTCAGCACGTTCCGCAGCACCGGGCCATAGTCGTTCTTGCCGACGCACACGAAGGAGCAGAGGGCGAGGTCTTCTTCGTCCAATTCCATGCAGCCCAGTTGTTGCGCCATGTCGGTGTCGCCCACCATCAGGTAGCGCAGTAATTGCGTCGGGAGGATGTCCAGCGGCATGATATCTTCGAAGTTCCCGAAGGGCACCATGGCGCGATGACCTCCGTTCAGCCCGGTGGTCATCCCAAACTCTTCCTTGCGGTAACGAAAGAGGCTCGACAGCATGACGTTACTCTGAGAGAAGGTTCTCCGTCCGGGCGTGAACCAACCCATGAACGTTCGTTCAACCCCTTCCGGAATCACGGATATCTGAAGGTGATGGCGCCCCAGATAGGACGACCAGCCGGCTGCGTGACGCCCCGACAAGATGGAGCCGGAAATAACACGGTTCTCACCGGCATGAAGCTCATCCTCGATCAACTCTTCGATACAGACGCCGAGCCTGGTCTGCAACAGGCGTGGCTGTTTCACCTGAGGTCCGCCGAGCGCGACGATACGACCGGTCCATAACCGGCCGCTGGTAAACAGCTTGCCGATCGCAATGACCTCTTGATAGTTGAGGTGCCAGACCACCTTATTGACGTCTACGGGTTCGAGAAAATGGATGTGGGTCCCCGGTAGACCGGCTGGGTGCGGGCCTTCGAAACTCGCCTGACGTACGCGGGTAAGACCTTGTGGCACCGGCAGTTCAGCCGCAGGTGACTTGCACACCCACAGCGGCATGGTGCCAAGGCACGACAGCACTGTCAGGCCGTGACCGAATGCTTCAGCCTCTGCGGTGATAATGGCAATAGGATTGGCGGCCAGCGGGTTGCTGTCCATTGCGGTCACGAAGATGGCAGCCGGACGAGTAGTCGGGTCGGCGATCTTGCTGTAGGGACGCGTGCGTAACGCTACCCACAGGCCTGATGCCAAGAGATTCTCCACCACCTGCGTGTCGGTCAAGCCGGCCAGCTGGTCGGCAGGGTAGGATGCAAAGGTCTCCTCGTCTTCGGTGTCGTCAAGCCGGATGACGACTGACTGAAGGAGGCGTTGCGCTCCACGATGGATCGCACGCACCGTACCGGCACCCGGGGCCGTGATGCATACACCGGGTAACTTCTTGTGTTCGAACAGCGCTTGACCGAGCTTGACCTTGTTCCCCTCAGCGACCAACATCGCGGGCTTGAGATCGACATGATCTACGCCGAACACGCCGACATGGCGGACGGGTGTGGCAAGCTGGACCAGCTGCTCCGGTTTCCCACTGATCGGCACATCCAACCCTTTTTTTATTCTGATCATCATGGCAGATGCGATGACAGTTACGCTGTCCTAATGGATCAACTGCGATGGTTAGGAGTTGATGTATTGTGCTCGCTGCTGGATGAGTCTGTTCTTTTCGTCAATCATGAGCCCGGCCATACGTAAAAGAGGCAGTACATGATCAGAGTGAAAGGGCCTAGTACAACCGTTTGGACACCGTGCTGTCAAGTCTTCAATTGGGGTCGTCTGGATCGACGGTTTCGGGTTTGAGGGTTCATGTTTTAGGTTGTCCAGAAACTTGGATCCTCAAACTTGGAACCTGAAACTTGAAACTATCCTCGGCAGTTAGGTGGCGAACCGTCGTGAATGATGAGGGCTAGGACTTCACATTGATCCTCTGACCTCCCAGTACTACACTGCCTTCCGGACATGGTTTCCCCACTCGTCAGATTCGGTACCTCGACTTGGACCTATGAGGGGTGGAAAGGACAGGTCTATCTCAAGGACTACCCCAAGGGGACGTTTACCAAGCACTGTTTGACCGAGTACTGGCAGTTTCTGCGCAACGGCTCACCGCTTTTCCGCACCGTCGGCAATGATTCCACGTTCTACCGGCCACCGACGAGCCAGCAGCTTCGTGCCTACCGGGATCAGATGCCTGAGCACAGGGAGATGTGTTTCAAGGTCTGGGAAGACATCACGGTGCCGGTGTTCGCCCAGCATCCACGGTATGGAGTGAAGGCCGGCAAGCCGAATCCTCGTTTCCTTGACGCACAGCTCTTAATAGATCTGGTGCTGGCTCCCTTTCGAGAAGCCCAGTTCCAGGATGGTACCGGCCCGTTTCTATTTGAGTTTCAACGTCATGATCTATCCGTGGGAGAGTTTACCTCTCGACTCGACACGTTCTTTGGCCAGCTTCCGACCGAGTTCAAGTACGCGGTCGAAATCCGTAACGCCGGCCTCCTTGGACCTGAGTATCGGAAGGTGTTGGAAGCGCACGGTGTGGCGCACGTGTACAACCATTGGTCCTACATGCCTGCATTAGCGGAACAGCACAAACGGATGCAGGGGACGTTCACAGCGCCATTCACCGTTCTCCGCCTGCTCACGCCGCTCAAAATGAGTTACGCGGACGCCAAGAAACGGGCAGCGCCCTATACCAAAATTGTCTCGGAACTCCCGGAGATGCGTAGAGACACTGTGGCGCTTATTCAGCAATCGACCAGCCAAGCCAAACCGACCTATGTGTTGGTGAACAATCGGAGTGAGGGTAACGCGCCCAAAACGATTCAAGCGCTCGTGGAGATGTTGTAAGTTGCAGGGTCAGTCGGGTGTGAGAGGCCTGTTCAGTTGGCGCTGTTTTCTCCATGAGTGGTGTTTCTCCGTCTCATTGCCATCGCACTGACGTTACGTGATCTGTGCTTGTCCGTTCCTGGTGAACTCCGGCTCAAGATTCCCCTGGCCGTGCCGAAATAGACAGAGGATCCGTCCGTGATTCGTATGGCCGGATGGACAATGCGACCAAGGACATGCCTTGGTTGATCATCTATCCGCATCTCTTCTTGATCAAACCAATGACAAAGCCACTCTATGGCCCAATGGTATTTGGAGCGATTACCTGCTCCCTCTTGGGTCTCGTGGGATGGTTTCATGTCCAGTTCACTGAGGTTGAGCCGCCGACACTGGATTCAAAAGACGTGTTTGTCTTCCCAGGGCTCACGGGACCGATGGAGAAGACGGTTGTCGTGCCCTCCAGTCTCTCATCCCCTCAGGCCTATGTCATCGGTGGCCCGAGTCGATTAGCCCTGTTACTGACAGAGGAGCGATCAAACTGGTTGGGCTTGGCGCATGGGCTAAAATCAATCGGAGTGCCGTTTGTTGTGACGCAGGACTATCAGGAGGCACTCAAACATCGGGTCATTCTGGTCTATCCAACGATTACGGGAACATCATTTTCGCGTGAGGCCATTCGCGCGTTGGCCGCCGTTCCGCGTGATGGCGGTACCTTGATTGCCACTCAGGTATTGGGTGGGGGACTCGAGGAAGTCTTTGGCTATTCGGAGGTGGCGGAGGCATTGCACAATAAAGAGATCCGTTGGAATCGTGCGCATCCTCTTATGGAACGGATGACCGACCCAGCTGAATGGGCGACCCAACTAAACGGCAAGCAGGAAAATTCCGTCGGGACCTACAGCTATAGGCAGGCCAGGGGAGCGCTCGGCAGTTATCCTGACGGGTCGGTGGCTGTGACAGCAAAGGACTATGACAGGGGGCATGCCTATGCCATCGGCATCGATCTCGGTGCCTTGTTGTTGAAAGGCTATAACAACCGTGCCGATGGGTTCACGACCAGTTTTGACAATCGATTCGATCCAACGTTGGATGTCTGGCTCCGCCTGCTGAAAGGAATGTACCAGGCCGGTGAGCCCAACGCGGTAACGATCGGCACGGTGCCGTTCGGGAAGTCGCTCTCCGTCATGTTCACGCACGATGTCGATTTTACGCAGTCCATGGCGAATGCGGTGGGCTATGCGGAGTTTGAACGAAGCAAGGGCCTGACCGGAACCTACTTTACTCAGGCGAAATACATTCGGGATTATAACGACGACATCTTTTTCAATGAACAAGGGGTACGATATCTTGCCAGATTGACCGAGCTCGGTATGGAGTTAGCCAGCCACACCGTTGCACACTCCGCCTCGTTCAACAGCTTTCCAATGGGGACAGGAGAGGAGCAGTATCCCGGGTACCGGCCGTTCGTCAAAACTCGCTCGAAGGCCTATGGCGCGACGATTCTTGGTGAACTGCGCGTCAGCAAATTTCTCATCGATCGGCTGGGCGGCGGCCGTGCGATGGTGTCATTCCGGCCCGGCGAGCTCTCGAATCCGTTCGGCCTGCCGCAAGCTTTGGTGGCAACAGGGTTTCGCTATAGTTCCGCGGCGACGGCGAACAATTCATTGACGCACTTGCCGTACCAGCTGACCTATGACCGGTTGTCGGAGTCAGAAGTCGAGATCTTCGAATTTCCCGTCACCATTGAAGACGAGGAATTGCCGCCGATGGGAGAACGTATCCCGCAAGCTCTGGTGTTGGCGAAGCAGATTGCCCGATATGGCGGCACGGTCGTGGTGCTGATTCACCCGAACATACTCGGTCATAAATTGGAGTTCGAGAAGCAATTTTACGAAGCGGTCAAAGACTGGGCCTGGTTCGGATCCATGCGTGAATTTGGGGACTGGTGGTCAGCTCGCAACTTGTTGCACGTAGACGTGGCCGGCAAAGCTGATCGAAGGACGGTATCCATCAATGCACCCCGTCGTATCTCCGGTATGACACTCGAAGTCCCGGTCGGCTGGATACTCTTGCCGCAAGAGGGGGTGAGGCAAGACGGACGTACGATTATTTTGGATGTTGTTGAAGGGGCGCATAAACTACACTTCTCAGTCGATAGGTCCTACGGTGGTATGGAGTCGAGGTGGTTTGTGCCCCCCAATCCTGGGAGAAGACCGCTCTGAACTAGACTGTTGCACCACCAAACACCCGAAAGCTTTGTCTATCCAGATGGCGGCGGCTCCGGCATGCCGTCTCAGCGGAGCGTTGCTTCAGGGAAGGGCGTACGCGATTTAATGACGACGGTACTGAGGCCAGTTTCTGGGGCAAGGCTTGTCATGATGTGACGGATCGTTACACCGCCGATGGGTTTTTCAAAGAGGGGGCGAGTAGTAGAGTACTCTGCATCATTTCACGGGTTCATATAGAGTTCTTTGGTCTCCTACTATTCTGTCTCCTAACTCATCCAAATTGAAACGCAACAGGCCTTTTTGATGTCACAGCCCACGCATTCCCGTGGCTTCTTCATAAAATAACTGTCTCCTGCAGACTAAGGTACTTCTGCCGGGTTGCTCTATAAGTGTGCCTGCGCACGTGATGTGTATCCATACACAGTATGGTGTGCCTACACACAGTAGCTTCTAGTTTTCCCTGACTCAATTGCAATGGACATCACATTTCTGCGGGTACCGTTCTTGCTGAGAATTTTGCTAGAAATAAAAATCGAGGATCTATGCAGTTGGCCACGGCGCTCATCACGATCTTATCACCGCTGATGGGAAGTTTTCTGATCATGCTTTTGGGGGCTTCCCTTGGGGAGCGTGTGGCCAGGATCGGAATAGCCAGCATGGGTCTTTCAACAGGAGCGGCACTATTCTCGCTTTATGCGTTAGTCCAAGGTTCCCCTCTTCATTTCGTTCTCACAGGATTGCCTGATCTTATTGCACCACAGTTGTTCATCGATCGGCTCTCGGGTGTGATGATGGTGCTCGTAACCGGGGTCAGTCTGGTGATCCACGTCTATTCCAGTCGATATATGCAGGGCGATCAAGGCTACGTCCGGTTCTTCAGTCTCTTGAGCCTTTTAACCTTTGTCTTGTTGATGCTGGTCACCAGCGGGCACCTTCTCTGGCTGTTCGCCGCTTGGCATGCCGTCACCTGGCTTCTCCAAACGCTGCTCGCATTTCACAAAGATAGCCGTGCAGCCCAAGAAGCGGGACACACAACGGTACGTGTACAGATGTTGGGGGATGTGGCATTGCTAGTGGGCATTGGATTGATATACACGACATTTGGCTCACTCGACTTGACGATTCTCTATGAGATGTGGAACAGCGGTGCGACTGGCTCAGTCCTCGGCGTGGGAACTTGGTGGGAGATTTCAGCCAATACGGTTATCACACTGATCATTGTCCTCTCCCTGCTGACAAAGTCAGCTCAGTTTCCGTTTCACATTTGGCTGTCAGGCACAATCGAGGCTCCGACGCCGGTCTCCGCTATGCTGCATGCTGGAATCGTCAATGCCGGTGGGTTTCTCGTAAATCGACTAGCTCCGCTCTATGGGTCGTCGCCCACCACCCTGCATATCCTCTTCGCCATCGGTGCCTTCACGGCTTTGATCGGGGCCTTATCCATGCTGACACAGTCCAGCATTAAACGAATCTTAGTCTACAGCACGATGGGACAGATGGGGTACATGGTCATGGAATGCGGCTTAGGCGCATTTGCCTTAGCCGTCTTTCATCTCTGCGCTCATGGGCTCTTCAAGGCAACTTTGTTTCTCAATTCTGGAACCAATATTCATAAGGCAAGAGCGGAGTTCATCATGCCAACACTGCACGCGGTACGTACGACAGCTGGATTTGCGCGTGAAACGTGGGTTGTCGGGTTATTCCTGACGCTGGTGATGCCGCTGGTGATTTTGTTACTTGCCCATGGTGTCATTCATATCCCGCTCTTTGAAACACAGGGCACTATGATTTTCCTTTTCTTCGCATGGGTCACTTCTGCTCAAGCGATTTTCAGCTTGTACCGGTTGGGTTCCCGGGCTTCATGGAAAGTGTCCGCCACGATGGTCGTGACGGTGGTGTTTGTTGGGTTCACCTATCTCTGGGCTGGAGAATCGTTCACCCACTTTTTATATCCAGTCCCCGGGCAAGCAGTCTCGTATTTTCAGACTGCTGCATGGCATCAAGGGTTGTTCGAGACCTTCGTCGTCATTGCCGCAATGGCCATCGTGGCTGTCTGGGCAGTGCTGTACGCCAGTGCTCACGGCATGAAGATGCCGTTCCCCAGATGGCTGGAACACCTTCATCGGAAACTGTATGTGGCCTTCCTCAATGCGCTGTATGTGGAAGATCTCTTTCGCGCACTGAACCCGTTTGCGGGTCGTACGCGATCCACGAAGTCCTATCGAATCTGAACGAGGAGCGGATCCTGTGACGATGCAGTGTGGAACAGATCGATTCAATGATGCGCAGCGAATGGAGCTTCGCTCGTACGTCCAATTGGCGGGCGACGTACTTGCTCAGTACTGGCCCATGCGGACGTTTATCCACCACAACCCACTTCATGGACTTGAGACCTTACCATTTGAGCAGGCCGTTCAGCGTGGGGAACGTTTGTTTGGAGGAAGAGGTTATCTGAAGCATGAGGAGTACCGTCGCCACTTTCGAAACGGAAGGATTTCGCGAGATGATCTTCAGGATGTCTTACAGCCGTTGGTAGTCGACCAATTTATCACGTTTGCCGGCCGGCGATTTAACCATCAAGATATTCTCACCGCCATCATGATTTCTGGTCTTACCGAGGCGAGTACGTCAGTTGATCAATCCAGTGATCCATTCAGCTCTGAACGTGTGCACACCTGGCTCGAATCCTTAGTATGCTCGGGCATCGATCTCGGTCATACGCCTGCGTTAGCCGACAATGTCGATCCCGAAACAAGGGAACCACTAAGCGTTTGGTGCGACGGAACGCTGGGTACCGACCTCGTGACGCGCATGAACCAAGAAATGGTGAAGTGGTGCAGCGCCTTTCTGGATGAGGGTGAGGCGAGTTGGCGCATGCCGGGGCGGGAACAGACCTTTTACCGGGCGTGGAAGTCGCTGGCGATCCATGATTTCTCTCTTCGTCTACTCGGCATTCAGGACGCAGCCGTCAAGATCGCTGCGTTACCTGATCGTCCTGAGGATGCCCTCCTGGAACATCTCGCACAGATGCGTATTCCCAAACATGCGTGGGAGTCCTATCTTTCGTCGCATTTAACCGCCCTACCGGGATGGACCGGTTATCTTAAGTGGCGATCTCAGCAAACAGACCATCCCTATCAGGAGGTCTATCCAGCTGATCTTGTTAAATACCTGGCTGTCCGGTTGTTTTACGAACGAGAACTTGTGGAGGGGACCTGTCGGGACGTGTTGGGGATAGAGGGACATGATGAGGCGATCCGTCGCTTTGTCGAAACACACCCACATGCCTATTCTCTCCGTCGTGCTTATGTTGATGGGCAGGTTTGTGCCCCATTTCGGCAACGAGTTCGTGAGCAGTTGCAATCGAAGACTCGGCATGCGCATTCCAGTTGGGAAGAACTCGGCCTTCAACATGAGGCCCATCGGCAGACATTCCAGCGGAAGCAACGCCCCCAAAGTCTAGCCTTACAACTCGTACACCTGGCGAAGGCTCTTGACTCCGATCCAGCGGCGATCGACACGACTACGAACGCAGATCTTCAGACCTTATGGGAATGGCTGGAAGGCTGCTCGTCGGCTTTTCAGGCTTCGACATGGTTGAGTGCGTTTGAGCGGGGGTATAGAAGACGTGTTCTCTACAAGTTGACGCTCAACCTCGGTCAGGAGGAGCCGGAATCTGTTGCTCATCCATTGCGAGCCTTGGCCCAGGTCGTGTTTTGCATCGATGTGCGGGCGGAAGTCTTTCGTCGGAACCTGGAGCACTTGGGTGGATATGAAACATTTGGTCTTGCGGGATTCTTTGGTGTTCCATTGGACTATCAGCCCTTTGGCTCCAGCCAACTGGTGACACATTGCCCTGTCCTGCTTAAGCCGAAAAATCGAGTCCGTGAGGTTCCACGCAGTTACCAGGGCCTTAGGGTGGAGGAGCGCAAGCACGCTGAAGAGCTGGGCCGCACTGCCACGGAATTACTACATGATCTCAAGGGAAATGTGGTGACACCCTATGTCATGGTGGAAGCGATTGGCTGGTTTTTTGCTGTCCCTCTCCTGGGAAAGACGCTCTTCCCAACCTGGTATGCCAAGGTCAAACGTTGGTTGCAACGAATCGTCATGCCATCCCTAGCCACCACTCTGACGGTAGAGGCCCTGCAACGGGAGGAGGCCGAGGAAATGGTTGCAACGGAACAGCGAGCCATTATCCGGGAGGTAGTTCGCCAACACTTTTCTGTAAGCGGCACTGCGCTTTCGACGACCTTACTTGAGAAGATTAGGCAAGCGGCGATGGGCGATACTGAAAGTAATCATAGGGAGATTGCCGAGGGTCTCAACCTGACAGCTGAAACCGAGGCTGCATTCTACCAGGAATTACGAAATCGCTATCGTATCAGTCCAAGGGGAGTCTCCGCTTCCTTAGATCGTCTCACACACACTGGATTTTCTGTGGGAGAACAAGCCTACCTTGTTGAGGCCGCCTTACGTCTCATGGGACTCACCTCCAGTTTCGCGCGTGTTGTGTTGTTCTGTGCGCATGGGAGTACATCCCAAAATAATCCCTATGAAGCAGCGCTAGATTGTGGTGCCTGTGGGGGGAATCACGGATTGCCGAATGCGCGTGCGATCGCGGCGATGGCCAACAAACTGACTGTTCGCCAGCTACTGAACAATCGCGGCATCACAATTCCTGCGGATACACACTTTTTCGCCGCGGAGCACGACACGACGACGGATAGTGTACGCATTGTCGATCTGGAAGATGTTCCTGCCACTCACCGCAAAGATCTTGACCGATTAGTGCTTGATCTCCATCGAACCGGAGAACAGGCATCGCTGGAACGGGCCCAAGCCCTGACACCGGATATGTCACATGATCCTCGTTCGGCGCGGCAATCAGCCAAACGGAGGAGTGAGGATTGGGCTGAGGTGAGACCTGAGTGGGGACTGTCGAAAAATAGTTTGATGGTGATCGGACGTCGGATCTGGACGCAACAGCTGAATCTTGAAGGGCGCTCATTTCTCCATTCGTATGACTATCGACAAGATGCGTCGGGAAAAATCCTTGAATCAATCATGACCGCTCCTTTGGTAGTCGCCCAGTGGATTAATATGGAGCACTACTTCTCGTCGGTCGATAACGAGGTCTATGGAAGCGGTAGTAAGATCTACCACAATGTTGTGGGTCGTATCGGAGTCATGACCGGAGTGTGGAGCGATCTCAGGCTTGGGCTTCCAGCTCAAACCGTCCTGAACGGGGCTGTTCCCTATCATGAGCCGATGAGGTTATTGGCTGTGATCGAAGGGCCACGGGATCGAATTGATCGTGTGATCAAGAAGCATCCACTCTTAGAGCAATTAATCAGCTTGGGGTGGATTACCCTGGTCGCGTTCGATCCGACCGATCGGCAATGCTATCGGTCGGATCGTGTCAGGGGATGGACGAAGGAAAATCAGCAGCAAGGAGGTAGCAGGCATGACTGGACTGACATTACACCCGATGAAGGAAATCAAGATCGTGGTGCAGGGCGAACATTTGAAATTTGTCACTGAGCTCTTAGATCGAACCGGCGCCACCGGCTATACCATCATCAACAACGTATCCGGTAAGGGCCATGATGGCTTTCACGAGGGGCATCTGGTCTTTGATGACACCAGCAGCCAAGTGATAGTGTTTACCGTTGTGCCTGACAGCAAGGTTGAGCCTATCTTGGCCGGGCTGGGTCCACTTTTCCATCGGCATTCCGGTGCCATGTTTGTGAGCGATGTGGCAGTCAGCCGACGAGAGCACTTTATTCCCAAATAGGGAGTGATCGGGCCCACTGATTCCACATTAGTTTTCTCATGCCGCATGTAACGGAGGGCTTGCCAATCCGAGGTCTTCTCCAGGTTCAGCAGAATCCACCAGACCCTGATATTCTTTCCAAACTCAGATTATGGATAAGTCTCAAAGACGGTCGAAGATTTCGTAGAGGCCTTGGACTCCGATCCAAAACGCCTGCAGACGTAGCTAAACTGGCCGGGCCAATCTGAGAAGTCCCTGTGGCCAAGAGTAGGACATTCCCCATCAGGAGGTGACGTCTGACGCGCAATATTTTTGAATTGAGAAGGGGCTCAAAACACGAGAGAACAACTATGTACTCAATCGTTGCGACTCAGATACCATCTGCCATGATGAGACGAATCAGTGTGGAGACGATAGATTCATAGGTGCGAACAATTTAATAACGACAGTGCTCAGACCAGCTTTCGGATCGAGGTCTGTCACAATGTTTTGAACTTTTTCGCCGATGGCCTGTTCAATGCGTGCTCGAAGTACGTGCTGACAAGAATCAAACATGGCGCGGTAAAATCGACGCAACAGCTCCAGACCCTCCGGTGAGCGTGCGAGCTCCTTCTCCGCAGGAATAGACACACTTCTTGTTGATGTCACATAGATGAGATCATCGAACACGTTAACCCGCACGTGCAAATAGTTGGACTTCACGAACTCGGTTTGAAAATCGAGGACCGCGAGCATGACCGCATATTCGATTTCAGCCTTATTGGTGAGGACTCCGGCCATTCTCTATTCCCCATCCGCACGCCAGGAACGAATCCACTGTCCAGTTTCTGGGTCTTCGAGTTTTGTGTTGAAGCGATCCTGAAGAAAGGTTTCTTGTTGTTCGTTCAGTAACAATGGTCCATTTTGAGGACGAGAGGATGGTGGTGCCGACTCCTGAAGCGGAGCCTTTATGCCCTCCCACGCTGCGACTCCAAGATCTTCAGCCGTCAAGACTTTCATGCCTCACCCTCCGGTAAAATCTGCGCCGATCCCTGGCTGAGGCGACGGCGCTCAGCTGAGCGCCGTCGCCTCGTGAGACGCATCAATAGGCTTTGCTGAATCCGGCTTCGCCGTCGTAGTTCCACAGCTTCTGCGCGGCGGACCACCACCAACCCTTCTTGGTTAGGGCGTCCAAAAACGTATTCACATCCGCATCCTGCACATCCTTGGTGGCCATGAACCGGCATCGGTACCAGTTCACTTGAAGGAGATCGGGACTCACGAAGCCAGGCCAGACCTTCGTCCCTCGGTTCGAAATGAATTCACATTTGAATGGGCCTATGTCCTCGAATTTCGGGATGCCTTTATCCGTGATGATGTACATATCGATTCCGACGAGCTTGATGTCTCTCTTCTTCTTTGTCGCCTTGGCGGTTTCAGTAAATGTTGGCATGGGATATCTCCTTGTTGAGTCTGTGCGCTCAGGCCTAGGCCTTCGCGTGCATCTTATCCACGATGGCTTGCGCATACTCGTCCGTTTTGGCGGTTCCGCCGACGTCGTATGTCACATGCTTTCGCTCGTCGAGCACGGCAAACATGGCCTTCTCGATTCGAGCAGCAGCAGCTTCTTCACCGAGCCAACGAAGCATCATGATACCGGAGACCAGCACGGCCGAAGGATTGACCTTCTTCATGCCGGCATACTTTGGTGCGGAGCCATGCACGGCTTCGAAGATCGCGCAGCCGTCGCCGACGTTGGCGCCGGGCGCAAATCCCAAGCCTCCGACTAGTCCAGCACAGAGGTCAGTCAGAATGTCGCCGTAGAGATTAGGAAGTACTAAGCAATCAAACTGAGCCGGATTTCTCACCAGCTGCATGCAGCAGTTGTCCACGATAATGTCACCGGATTCGATGTCCGGATACTTTTTAGCGACCTCCCGGAAGGCATCGAGGAAGAGGCCGTCGGTCATCTTCATAATGTTGGCCTTGTGTACGCAGAAGATCTTCTTACGTCCGTTGGCTTTGGCCCACTTAAAGGCGAAATCGGCGATCCGATAGGAACCAGGCCAGGTAATGACTTTCAGACATTGTGCCACCTCATCGGAAACCATGTGCTCGATGGCGGCATAACAGTCTTCAGTGTTCTCGCGGAAATTGATGATGTCGATCTTGTCCCAGGGTCGCTTGAGTACGGGGATGAGTTTGGCCGGTCGGACATTTGCGTAAAGATCAAACACTTTCCGGAGGGTCACATTGGCGCTTTTGTGTCCTGTTCCGATGGGTGTGGTCGTGGGCCCTTTCAGAGCGACCTTGTTCTTCGCGATGTTTTGAATAGTCTTGTCGGGCAGGAGGGTGCCATACTTCTCGAGACAGTCGAGCCCAATGTCCTCATATTCCCACTTGATGTCGACCCCGCTCGCATCGATGACGAGCCGCACCGCTTCGCAAATTTCCGGGCCGGTGCCTTCTCCCGGTAACATCGTGATGATATGCTGTTTCCCCATTGAGAACCTCCCTTAAGCAGCAAGGGCAATCGGACCATCCGCACCCTTTGATTACTGGTAAATGCAAATTGGAGTCCAGACCGTTTGACGTCGGTCCCGCACGCGTGCAGCTCAAAACGTGAACGAAATCCTGGAAAATGAAGATTCGGTGATTTGCCGAAGAAGATAGGATTCTCCAGGAGGCGCAGGGCCCGTGCATCGATGCACGAGTTGCACGGTGATCTGTGCGTCGATGCTCAGCGAAGGGGCATGCGACGAGAGGGATTTCTGAAAGAGTGGCGTGGAGATAGGACGTGAAGGAAGTGCGGACGAGTGACTATTACTGCGAACGAACGACAAGCACAGAGGCATCAATTTTGGAGAACAATTGTTCCGCGACCGAACCGATGACCCATCGTTCCAGCGCTCGGCGATGCGAACTCCCCAATACCACAAGATCAGCGCCCCACTCTCGGGTACCGTTGGCGAGGGCGTCGACGATTCCTGTCACACCATATACGGCTTCTGTGTATAAGACACGGGTGTCTACGGTAACGCCGTCACCAACGGCGGACTTGGCTTGTGCCAACAACTTTACACCGGCTTTGGGGTCGGTCTCCTCGGTGGCAACATAGACAATGCGGAGTGCCCCGTGGTTGGAGAGGGCCATGCGCTGCGCTTCCATCAAGGCCTTCATGGAAGTATCCTTGCCGTCGATTGCTACCAGGATTTTTGTGAACATCGAGAGACGCCCCTCTTGGTCTGTGATGGCTGGGTGAAGGAGGTAAATAGCGGAGTGAAGCTCTTAGCTCACGTCACTCCCATGCCTTTTGAGGTCATCAATGTATCGTTTGATGATCACACTTCCGGGCATTTTTTCTATGTTGACATACACCATGTAGTGTACGATCCCGTGCACGGCCATCGCAATCAATAATCCCTCAAAAATCCCCACTTTAAAGACCAGCACGCCGCATAAGATGGCAAGGATCATGGCATAGGGACCGTGGTGGGTCACATGCACAAGCCCCTCGATCATCTTCCAACCGGAGAAGATCATGATGATCGCCAAGGCAAACTTCGGGAGATATTCAAGCGCATAGGTGTTGAAAGTAAAGAAGGTCACCACACAGCCGATGATGAGGACGGAAAACTTGGTATAGGCGCCGGCCAAGCGATTCGTCGTGCTCTTGGCCAACCCGTCCAGATTGGTCATACCGCCGAAGAAGCTCGATCCCATGTTGGCGATCCAGATCGCCAACAGGCTATTGTTACTATTGCACTTGCGTTTGAGCGGGTCAATTTTCTCGATCGCTGCATTGCTCATCACCTGTTCGATGACGTCAATCATGGCCAGCATCACCGCGAACCCGAACATATAGGCAATGATCAGGGGGCTATCAAAGTGCGGGATCGGTAGGGCGAGCTTGAGTTCCGTATCTTCCATGGACAACATGGGGACCGAGACAAACTGAGCCAGGATGGTCCCTGCGGCGATAATGACAAAATATGGAACGGCAGGCTGCGTATTCTTGAACTTCAAAAACAGATAGACGAAAAGCCCATATCCCACCATGGAAATGAAAATCATCTGAAGGCGCGCGAAATTCAGGAACGCATCGGCGGCTTCCATGCCGGGAGGGAGCTCATAGGTGAACGCCAAGAACTTCAGGGCGATCTTCAGACCGACGCCTGCCAACAGCCCTTCCACCAAATACACGGGTACGGCCACCAAAATATAGCGCTGCCAGTTGAATCGCCAAATGATGGCCTGGATAGTTGCGGTCAGGAAAATCGCGAAGGCCATATTCTCTAACCCAAAGGTGGCGACGCCGACGGCCAACACCGGGGCCAAACCCGCTGCGATTCCAGGACAGCCAATGTAGTTGCCGGGCTTGAACCAGGCATTGACCCAGCCGATTAAACAGGCAAACGCAACGGTAGCAAGCCCCACCTTGATGGGATACTCGGACATCATGGCGATGCCGACCGTCAATGGGATCGCCATCGATCCCGCGATCAGACCGGCGGCCATATCACGTCCTGCATATTGTGCTTGGAATGCGGCTGATCCAGGTGGAGTACTCGACTCTGTTACGGCAGGCTGATCACTGTCCGTTGCATTCAGTCCCGGCTCTTGTGACTCTATCTCGTGCTCTGCTTCATACGCTGTCATCGGTAGTCTCTCTATTCGGTCTAAGGGTATGTTCTAGCCCTCAGTATTCACGACGCTTCCGCTGCAATCGACGATTCGCTGTTGCGACAATATGAGCCCTTCGTGAACCGTTGTCCGTGACGCATCTGGGTGAGCGGTTCCAAGTTTGAGGTTTCATGTTTCAGGTTGTCCGGAAACTTGGCCCTCGAAACTTAGAACGTGAAACTACCTCAGGCAATTTTGCCACGAACTGTCATGAATAATGCAGGCTAACGGTGGTCTCGATGCCTCGTCCCCCGCGCTATCCTTCTTAGTGATTCACTTCGCTTGCCTCTACATACAGCAAGAAAAGGACCCACATCTTACAAGTGGCTCTGTCAGGGAGTACACCAAAATTAAAGGGGAAATGACGAATGGCATAAGGTAGGTACCGCTCATGAGCGGTGAACAGGCAGGAGATCGTGTGCCTGCGCACAGGCCTGTGCGTTTGCGCACTAATTGACGAGCTTGTGCACTGGGGTGGAGATTACGACGGTACAGGATTGAAAATCAGTGATCCCGGGCAAATCGCGTGGCTACTGCTCGAGAGGTTGGCTCACATATGTCCCAACTTGCGCAACGTCTCCATGCCCCGCCCCTCGTCCTGCGCTCGCCCGCTCCGCTCCGCGATCGTCGTCACGCGGAGCTCGGAAATGATCTGAGGAATGGTTGAGGCGCAGGACGCCACCGTACCGGTACAAGGCACGCACCCCAGGCTTCGATATCGCAACCCATTACCTTGATCAAAGTAGAGTGTGGGGAGGGGAACTCGTTCGAGCTCCAAATATTCCCAGATATTCAGCTCGGTCCAATCCAACAGGGGATGGACACGGATATGGGATCCCGCAGGGAACGTCGTATTGAATTGGTCCCACAACTCCGGCGGCTGGTCCCGGAAATCCCATTCACCATGCTTGTCGCGCAGTGAAAAGTACCGTTCTTTGGCGCGGGTTCCTTCTTCGTCGGCGCGAATGCCGAGGATGACGGCGGTCCACTTGTGTTTGGCGATGGTCTGTTTCAAGGCATCGATCTTCATGGCCGTACAGCAAGCCACACGTCCTTGTTGGGGGCTCATCCCTGCGGCCAGTGCCTCCGTATTCTGGCCTACGACGAGATCGAGGTGCCATTCGCGGCAGAGTCGATCCCGATACTCGATGAGTTCTGGCATCTCATACCCGGTATCGATGTGGACCAGCGGAAACGGCACATGGCCAAAGAAAGCCTTGCGTGCCAGCCATAGCAGCACGGTCGAGTCCTTTCCCATGGACCACAACATCGCCAGATCGTCGAAGTGCTTATAGGCTTCACGAAGGATGTACACACTTTGATCTTCTAGTGCCCGTAAATGTTTCATTGTTTCACTTAGAGCGTATTGCAAGTAGGTTGATGGTTTAGGTCTCAGTTGGTTCAATGCTAAGTTGAGCACGTGCAGCGAGTGGAACTATGCCGCTGAGTCACCTTCAGGTCCTGCAGAATCATCGGCACCACACATGCATCGATGTGTGGCCGTCCAGGGCTGGTCGATCAAGCCAAAAATATTCATTTGCTATGCCGAGACAGACGCCAGGGTTCGCTCTTGAACATATTCAAGAGCAATCGGAAGGGTTTCTTGGAGACGTCCTTCTGAGTGAATCCAGGGGCGGGGTTCATCTGAAGGGACTCAGCAGCCACTGCTTGGGAGATATGAGCATGATTGGTCAGAAATGGCCGGTCCAAGTTCAGAGCTAATCCAGAAATCGCTGCGATGATTCCGACGAGCGCTGCGCCTAACAATTTCATATTGTCCTCCCTCCTAATCATGCCAACAACTTCCTTGGTATGGTGCCCTTTCACGTCTCGTGCCATCTAATGTGTGGTACCGGGGGAGGAGAAGCAGTAATACCAGCAAGAAAATGTATCCATTTCTGTTGGGTGAGGCTTTGCAGCGGCGGCACAGAATCTCCGACGCGTGTGCTGGTGCACTGAAGAAGTGCAGGTTGTGCGGGGAAGCACGATGGATGGGAGTTGGGGAGAGCAAGGGGCCTTCGACTGTACCCCGTAGTATCATCGTTGATGATTCGGGCCTCAGGTGAGCTTCAGAAAGAGGTATGGTCTCTCAACAAAAGGTGAGAAGGTTGTGCGTCAGAAACAGCCGATGTGGAGCGCCTTGCCAGCCGATCAGAAACTGCACGGTCTCAAGCGTATCGCCGCGAATGAGACGCGTCGCGCCTTGTTATGGGATGGCTCAATTCAAGCATATTCGGAGGGAAATGGTACCGGAGTAAAGCGATTGTGCACAGTTTTACAACTGGCAAGGGGGTATACCGGTGAACAAGCCGACCGGGTCAAGATGTGCTCAGTGAAAAACGGATATTCCTGACATTCCCACACGGGGTGATCGTGAAGGTGATACTGGTCAACGACGAATCGGAGCGATGTGAATACGTGACTGAGCTCAATAGGCTGCCGGTTTTGAGAAGGTGCGGTTCGAGACCAGATCCAATACGTGGAGTCCGTCGAACTGTGCCTCACTCGGTCCCAGGGCAATGAATCCTACCTGCCCGTCCTGAGGCAGCACGGCATCCTCGACAGCGGCGACTTGGACGCCATCAATGTAGACCGCAAGCCTCCCCTTATCGAGATGCAGGAAATTGATTCGTTGGACTCGTATTGTATGCCAGGACTTTGGTGCAAGCTTCGCGGCGACTTGCCCGAGGATAGTCACTGTGCCGTTCGCAACGCGTCTGGTGGTGACCTGGCCGGTTCCAGGCTGAAGCGTGATGGCATAATAATTCGACGGGTCTGTGACGGCGATCGCGAGCCCAAGTTCGCCTTGATCAGTGGAACTAGGGGTGCGTACCTGAACAGTCACATCTGGGTACGTGGTTCTGACGTCCGTGGCAATAAGGAGCCGGGTACAGTCCTGTACCAGGCAGGGGGCGGTGCGGACAAACCGTTGTGATCCATTTGGCATGGTCTCATCGACTTGTACTTGCCATCCATCAGATGGTTCGCCCTGTCGGTCCAGAGTGACGAATCCGGTAGGAAGGTACCCCAGTTGGTCTTGATCGAAGTTCCATTGCCAGATGATATCCTGCCTGGGTGGGTTGGCGTGGACGGCCACATCGAGGACTTCACGCGAACGCGGTGGGCTTGGCAGTACAATGGTCGTGGCATCCGCGGTCAGCGACTTGACGAGATCGTTCGCGACCAGTTGCCCTTGTAGACCCTTCACTCCGGGAATCTGATCCAGATCCTGCTTGATCTGTCGCATCCGCTGCTGAAACCGATCCAGGTTGCGCGGCACCGAGAGTGATTCCACCGCCACCAGCGCATAGTGCGCATGGAGCGTATCGTAGGGCTGCGTCATCAGCTCAACAGCCTGTTCCGCTTCGACATGGGCCTGTTGCAGCCAAGGATGGTCGTAGCGTCGGTTCCACGATACAAACTGAATGCGATCCCAGGCTATCTCCGTCAAGATCTTCGCATATTCGGCAGTGCCGGGAGCCGTATCGCGAAGCAACGCCTCATGGATACCAAGGGCACCGGTTGGATCATTGTTCCAGCGGGTCAACGCGCCAAGGCGTCTGCGCTGTTCCGATGTGGCCTGCTGAAGTTGTCCCAAGGCCTCGTAGGAGGCGAGGGATCGATAGAGGGCGTCTGCCGCCGGTTCATACCCTTCCGCCACCGCAGTTAACTCCTGTCGCCAGGTTTGAGCTTGGATGGTCCAGTACAGTTCCGCGATTCGCTGTAACGCTTCCCTGTCATTGGCTGCCAAGCCACCCTTCTCCACGCCTTGCCTCAGGAAGGCCTGATACGCGTCTTCACCAAACAGACGGTGGGCTTCCATATGGTTGGGATCAATCAGGAGGAGTCTCGTCAATAGTTCCACCCGTTCGGTTGATGGGAGATGAGAGGCTCGCCCTAAGGCGACCTGTATGCTCGATTCAGCCTCAGCTCGTGTCCACCATTGCGTCGATCCTGGTACGAGTTCTCCCTTCACAAACGGTCGAGTTGGGTTCGTTCGGTCAAACTTTCGCCCGTTATCCGGGCGAAGACCATAGTGGGTTGTCGCAATGAGTGGCGTGTCAGGTAACACCTCGTTCATCACGGCTCGATCTGCGCTGAAGCCGAACTTGCGCAGGCCGGTGACCACGATAAACCGAGCGGTCACCTCGCGCACTGGTCCAAATTGGCGCTGAGATCCATTCACCCACCAGATTTCTTCCGGTCTCAGAGCGAGCGGGGCCGTAAATGGATCAGGGTAGGCGATCTGAATATCAACAGCCTGACCGGATACGGAGACGAGCGAATCTTTCTTAATATTCGACAGAGCAAATGATTGCACAGGACCGGTTCGCTTGACCGTTGTCTGAGGAATCAGAGCGTGGTCGTTCAACATGATCGGTGGAGAGAGGAACACCGCCGGAGGATAGTCTTTCCAATTCTCCGTAGCGCGGTGTCGGTCGGCCATGAGCCCAAGCCCGACTCCTCGTCCGATCGCGTTGAAGACGCCGGACTCTGCTTGTTGACTCACCATCTGGATATGGCCGTGTAATGTATCGTCCCAGCAACGTCGGGCGATTTCTGGAGTCAATTTAGATGATCGTGTAGTCGTCGTGGTTTCCCGTGCGCGGCTCAAGCAGCCTAGATCGGCTGAAGCCCACGTCGCGATCTGAGAATGAGACAAGGCGTCGACGTAGTGGAGGACAAAGCGGCTTGCATCCTCGCTAGGCTTCATTTGGGCGGGTCTGGCGTTGCTCCATGAGGGACAGGCAAGAAAGAATGCGCCGATGAGGAGAATGGCAAGTCTAATAGGGCGTAATAACATGGTGTGTGCTCCGAAACAGTCAGAAGATCAGGAAGGATCACCGGCCTGGTGATTCCCGCTGTGATTATGCTGGCGCCATGATTTGATGCAATCGTCGGTCCCAGGTTTTACAGAAGAAGACGGGGGGGACGGTTATTCGAATGTCATCGGAAACAGGAGGAAATGGACGGGTACAGGCAGAGATGTTTGTGTGGAATCTGAGGCAGGCTGTGTGTCAATGCACAATCAACCGTGCGAATGTGCGTCTATGCTCACTCAGCATGGGGTTTTCGACGTCGATCCAGCATCCAGCGGGTGATACCAAGATGCTTGGCGGCCAGAGACTTGTTTCCATCAGACCGCTGTAATACTTCAGTGATGATGCGGTCCTCAAGGTCAGTTAAGGATTCACCAAGGCGGAATGAGAGATGGATCCGAGCGGCATTCGTGGTATCGGAGATCGTTGACTCAGGAGAAAACGGCTCACCGACCGGCTGCATGGGACTCTCTCGCACATCAGAGGGAAAATGCAGCGCTTCAAGTGTCTCACCGGGACAGAAGAGCACCGCCCGTTCTATCAGATTACTCAACTCACGCACATTGCCGGGGAAATGATACCGCAACAGCACGGTTCGTGCACTCTCACCGAGGTGACGAACCGGCTTTCTCAGTGAAAGAGCTGAACGCATCAAGAACTGCTCTGCCAAGACGATGATATCGTCCTGCCGTTCGCGCAGGGGTGGGATCACCAGAGTCACCACATTCAGTCGAAAATAGAGATCTTCACGAAACTCGCCTTTGGTGACCGCTTCCTTCAGATTGCGATTTGTCGCCGCCATGAAACGCACATCCACCGGGATCGTGGCCGATCCTCCGACACGCCGGAACGTCCGCTCCTCGATGACTCGCAGAAGCTTGGCTTGTAACGGGAGGGGGAGATCGCCGATTTCGTCGAACATGAGGGTTCCTCCCTCTGCCAGTTCGATTAATCCGGTCTTGCGGCCAACGGCTCCGGTGAAAGACCCTTTCTCGTGCCCAAATAGTTCACTTTCAAACAATTCCCGCGGGATCGAGGGACAGTCGACTTCGATGCAAGGTTTCCGGGCTCTGGGGCTGTTATGGTGGATGACTCGACCCATGTACTGTTTCCCAGTGCCGGTCTCGCCTTGGAGTAGCACAGTGACGCGGTCATTCTTCGCGAGCTCACGGACCTGATTCATAAAGGTCTGAGTGGCAGGGCTCTTGGCGATGACGCGGTCGAGCGCGTATCGGTCAACGTCTTGCCCGCTCTGCACATGAACCTGGCGCTGCAACGTCAGCAGCTGCGTCGCTCTGCTCAACGCGTGCAGGAGGTCTTCCATGTCGATGGATTTGGCGACGAAGTCGAAGGCTCCCAGTTTCGTCGCCTCGACGGCATCTTTGACTGTGCCCCTCGCGGTGACCAAGATAACCAGTAAGTTTGGCGAGGTCTGTTTGACACGGGCGAGCACGTCCAGGCCCGTGAGATTCGGCATGACCAGATCAAGCACGAGAATATCCGGTTCAGCGGTGCGGAGCAGCCCAAGCGCTTCTTCGCCGGAACTCGCGGTCTGAACCATATAGCCGTGATCGCTGAGGCGCAGCGCGAAGGCTTCGCGAACAGACGCTTCATCTTCGACCAGAAGTAGTTGCCAGGTCATGTCATCGCTCGGGTTTTAGGGGAAGCCACACTTCCACGATGGCTCCGTTGCCGGGCGGGCTGGTGATCACCAGTTGCCCGCCATGCCGTTCGACAATGTCGTGCGTGATGGTGAGTCCAAGCCCAACACCCTTGGCTTTCCCGCTGGTGAAGAACGGTTCAAAAATCCGTTTGAGATTGTCCGGGTCAATCCCTTTTCCCGTATCGGAGAAAGCAAGAAGCACACCAGGACCTCGCCGAGGTTCCATCCGTATCGCGATTGTAAGCTCTCCACCGTTCGGCATGGCGTCGATCGCATTCATCGTGATGTTGAGGCAGACCTGTTGAAGGTGTGCACGAGAGGCTTCCACCAACGGGATATCCGGAGTCATCACCTTCCGCACATGGACGTTCTGTTTGGTTAAATTTGGTTTGAGCAAGGTCATGGTGTCGTCGATGAGCGAGGGAAGATCGCAGGGGTGCAGATCGAACGGACGTGGTCGGAGTTGGCTTAAGTGGGACTCCAACAGCTCGTCGATGCGAGTGGCTTCCCGCGCGATGAGCCGGCAGCGATCTCTGGCCGTCTGCGGCAAGTGTTCCTGATCGGCTAAATGCGTGGCGAGGCTACCGAGCCCAATCAACGGATTGCGGACCTCGTGCAAAATACCACCGGTCAATTGTCCCACCAGTTTGATTTGCTCCGCATGTCGTAAGGCTTCCAGCATCTGCTCTCGTTCGGTCAAGTCCGTGAGGATGGCCATGTAGTACTGTGTTGTGCCGTCACGATCTTTCACCGGACTCACGCTTTCCCAGACAAGGAATTCCGAACCATCCTTCCGTCGATTCACAAACCGATCGACAAAAGCGTGGCCTGCTCGCAGTGCCTGCCAGAGTCGGTCGTAAAATGCTTGGTCATGTTTTCCGGACTTTAAGATGGACGGACGTTGTCCCAGTGCTTCCAGGCTCGTCCAGCCGGTCATGCGTTCGAGTGCGGGGTTCCACTCCAAAATGCAGCCGTCTGTGTCGGTCAACATGATCCCGTCTTGGGCTGCCGTGAATAACCGATGATAGAGGTCCCGTTGCGTATCGGCTCGCCGCCGTCGCTCCAGCACCGTCGCCACGGTGTTGGCGACGGTACAGAGGAACTCGAGTTCCGTGACGGTGTAGTCGCGAACCGATTTGGAATGGGCGGTCATGGCGCCATAGACGCGGTCCTCGACCAACATCGGGACGCACATGCCTGCAATGCCGCCATGCTCGGTTAATAACTTGGAAGGAGTGAATCGTGTTTCCTGACGCAAGTCTCTGACGACGACGGGGAGTCGTTCACGAATGGCGTAGCCGGCCTGCGAATGGGTGCCGCCTTCAATGGTCAACTTCCCGATCAACTCAGGGGCAAGACCGATTCCCGCGACGACGGCGAGATGGTCGTCTGATTCCCGTTGAACGAGAATCTTACAGAGCTCGACCTGGAGTGCCTCAGCCGTATGGGTGACGGCTTCATTCATCAACTCCTGTGCCGGTGCATCGCTGACCGCCAGCGTCCCGATACGGGCGAGTACCGACTGAAATCGGGCAATCTGTGAGGCCTCCTGAACCAACTCCGTATGTTGGGTGACGTCCTGCAGAACCAACAGCACGCCGGTCTCCCCATGGTAGGGGACCACGTGATATCGGCATTCGTAGACGAGTGCCTGGCCTTGGCGATCCAGGAGACGATAGGTTTTGCTGCCTCGCGCTCCCAGAGTGTCCTTGTTCCAGGCCATTGCATCGGCAAAGAGTTGCGATCGGAGCGTCAGGTCCTGAGCGGGAGAGTCAGTAGGCTTCGAAGTCGGTGTTTCGACCAGTTCCGCAAATTGTGAATTTTCAAATATGAGAATTCCCTTGGCGATGAAGCAAAGCCCACCCTCGAGGCAATCGCTGACCCAGGCCAACACCTCCGCCGCCGCGACTTCCGGTTTGGCACGGACGGCATCTTTGGATTGAGCTGCAGGGGTCGTACGGCGTTTCACGCAGAGCCTCTGTTGTGTGAATACGTCACGTCGGGAACGGATAGTATACCGAGGTGACGGAGACACCGTCGAGAGAGCTCCAAGAGGGAACGCGGGAGTGCTGCTTGATGGCCAGTTCAGTGGGCAGAGTGCTCTGCTCGACATGCTCAAGCCATGGTAAAGGCCTCAAGGCTCGTGATACACAGAGATATGTCCCGGCGAACTCTTGAAACGCTTTCCTTCGACAATAGCTATGCCCGGCTTCCTCAGGCCTTTTACGCCCGATTGAATCCCACTCCGTTCAGCGCGCCTCCCTGTTTGATCCATGCCAATCGGTCTGCCGCTGAGTTGATCGATCTTGATCCTGCGCAATTCACCAGGCCGGAGTTCGCGGAGGTTTTCGGTGGGCATGCGCTCGCATCAGGTATGGAGCCGCTCGCGATGCTGTATTCCGGTCATCAATTCGGGGTGTATGTCCCGCAACTCGGCGATGGACGCGCAATCCTTCTCGGAGAGGCGAAAAACGAACAGGGCCAGCGGTGGGATCTTCATCTCAAGGGAGCGGGGATGACACCGTTCTCCCGGGATGGAGACGGACGGGCGGTGCTGCGTTCGACGATCCGTGAGTATCTCTGTTGCGCGGCGATGCAAGGACTCGGAATTCCCACCACGCAGGCGCTCTGTCTCGTCGGGAGCGACGACAAGGTGTACCGTGAGCAGGTGGAAACCGGGGCGATGCTGGTCCGTATGGCGCCGTCTCACGTGCGTTTCGGAATGTTCGAAGTGTTCTACTACCGAAAGCAGTACGAGCACCTGAAAACGTTAGCCGACTATGTGGTCGACCAACACTTTCCCCATCTCAGCGATGTCGACGGAAAGTACTCGCGGTTCTTCAACGAAGTCGTTGAGCGCACTGCACGGTTGATCGCGCAATGGCAAGCGGTCGGTTGGGCCCATGGAGTGATGAACACCGACAATATGTCGATTCTCGGTCTGACGATGGATTATGGTCCCTATGGGTTTATGGATGACTACGATGCAGGATTTATCTGCAACCACTCCGATCACAACGGCCGCTATGCTTTCGATCAACAGCCCTACATCGGACTCTGGAATCTGAGTTGCTTGGCTCAGGCGCTGTTGCCGTTGGTCGAGAAGGAAGCGCTCAAAGCGGGCCTTGGGACCTACCAATCTCTGTTTGATCAGGAATACCAGAAGCGCATGAGGGCCAAATTCGGGTTGCTGGATGTGCAAGCAGAGGACGATCAACTCATTCGAGACTTCCTCGGGCTACTTCAAGGCAGCCATGCGGACTACACGATCGTGTTTCGAGAGTTGGGCGCGTTTTCTTCGCAGAATGGCGCGGTGAATGAGAAGTTGCGGGAGCACTTTCTCAACCGCGAGCGGTTTGACGACTGGGCCCTGCGTTATCGTGATCGGTTGCGGGGTGAAGACGGTCGCGACGACGAACGGCGTGATCGAATGAATCGTGTGAATCCCAAGTACGTCCTGAGGAATTATCTCGCGCAGATCGCTATTGAAAAAGCTCAGAACAAGGACTTCTCAGAAATCGAACGTCTTTTTACCGCACTCCAGACCCCCTTCGCCGAGCAGCCGGGCATGGAGTCTTACGCGTTGCCGCCGCCGAACTGGGGCAAGCATCTGGCCGTCAGTTGCTCATCCTGAATCAGCTTGAGAAACAACCGAGGGGAGGGATGGCGCAAAGTCCTCCGAGGATGCGGAAAACCCTCATTGAATTCCTCAAGCAAGCACGGACTCCGATGTGTGAGACGGCATTCAGTGGCAATACAGGACGCTCAAAGGGATCCCTTGAGAGAAGCGGCTGAGCAAGCGTCGATAAGGAGCTCGGGGTAGACTTTTCGAGGTCAGCCTTCGTTGCTGGGATTACTACGGCCAGGGCAGAGTTCGAACCCGAGGCGTGATTTTCTCCTGCCACCCTCTCTCAATCCCGCCACCCCAAACGGGTCCGTCTCGAAATTGTGAATGACTTTGAGGTCTGAGCGTGGGCCTGTGGTGGGGAGGCCGCCTGCCTGCGCGACAGAAGGCCATAGCAACTTGTAGCCTGCGAGCATGGCACCGGCGAGGGAGGATTTCATAAATGTCCGGCGTGTCAAAGACCAGGAAGTTTTGCGAATCATTGATCACTCCAATGCTGGTGACTTGTTATCTGTCTTAAGCCCAGTTCGCTTCTACCAAGTGTCCGCGTCATTGGTCACGCTCCCTACTTAGGAAACCATGGGCTCACACAATCAACTCCAGCGCCCGTGTATGCCAGGATAGGACGGCTTTACGGATATTGATTTTGTCCGCAATTTTCGCATGGTCTGAACGGATGATATGAGCGGCGAAATCGGCCATGAACCGGCTTTTGAGCGTGGCACGTGCACGATCGACACCGACTTCTTGGTAGGGCGCGACAGACAATAGAAGAAAACCGTCATCGGGGATGCGGTCGTCTCGCATGTTAGCGGCGATGATGCCACCGGCCTTACTGAGAGGGTCAGCAAGTTCGGGGCTGTAGGGGCCGATAATCAACGCCAGGTTCGGCATGTGGAGCCAGTGGAACCCGCGCCCGATGCCGATCATCCATTCGTGATGGACGATCTCCAGGGTACGGTCGCTTTTCCGGACTTCCTCGATATGGGCGAGGTTGCCCTGTACGAGAGGCAAGAGATCCTCCTGCATCTCTTCGGGCATGTCAGGATACAGTCTCGACAGTGAGGCAGGTAAGGAGGCAAGGTCTTGCGCGGAAACGGTCGAGAGGTTCAAAACATCGCGATGATTACTTCCGTGAAGAACGAGCGCATCCTCGTCGGTTTCGAACCCGCAGACCAGAGGGTACACCGTGCTGTGTGCCGAGCCGAAGACCTCCTCCACCTGCCGTTTGGTCCGCAGCGCGTGGTCCCGGGCGGCATCGGTGTTATATCCCCAGCCGGCGCAGCCACGATGTTGGTCGCCCTTTGAGTAGTGGTAATTGATCAGTACCAGCGTACGTCGGCCGTGTCGAACCATGTGCTGGATCTGTTCCGTCATCACCTCACCGAAATGCGGCCACCCCATGTCAAAGCGTCCGCCGATGTTACGGATCGGCTGGATGATCCCGGACGGGGTGTTGGTGGCCACGGAAAGATTGAGGCGCCCATCCATGCATTTGAGCGCAATGATCGCAGTGTCGTGTTTCGCACTATAACGTTCACGCGCGAGAAAGGATTCCGGGCTTTGGTAGACCTGAGCATACCGACGGGCATGTTCCATCAGCCAGTCAATCCGTTGCTGTATGGGGAGGTTGCGAATCGCGATGCTGTCCGGACCTGGTTGAGACAAGGACGAATTACTCATCAGGGTGCGTCTCCGAGGCTGAGAGAACTGAGAGATTGGAGGTTGCCTCCAATTTGTTTCCTGTTCCTGACCGACTCGAGGGAGCAAAATAGATACCTCATCAAGGTCCTCCCTACAGTCTCTACGGTTTTGCCTGATCCAGCGGTGAGCGAGGTGTGCGAAAACAGAAAGGAGAAATATCATACAGAGCGATGCAGGACCTGGTAATCGAAAGGTAGAACTGGATAGCGTTTTTTAGCGAGACGGTCTTGTGTGTGCGAAATCACACTGAGCGGTGTATGCGAATATAGGCGTGCGCTGCTGGAGAAGGAGTCGTTGCTCCATTGAGGTGAGAGAGCTGGTGAGATCTTAAGTCTATCGGACCGATGGTCGACGCCTGTGTATTCAGCAAACAGTGACTCGCTAGGTTTTTGTGTCCAGTTCACATGCCCCATGAGCCTTTCCACTGTCACCGCCGAGACGCTGCTGAGGTGAGCCTGTCCACGGCTTTCTCATGACCGGCTCAACGGCTGAACCCGTCGCGACTTCACGTTAACATTTCAAGTACGCATCGGCCACGCGAGGCCCCACGTGTCTGTCGCACCTGACATCCTCTCGGTTTCGTTCCGAACGGTCATGACTCATGCGGCCTAGTTATTTGTTGGAGTCGTCAGCCGCAGACGTCGGGGTGAAGCCATACATCTGCCGTCGATCCATGCCAATGGTCGAGTGGAAAGCCCTGTCTCGGCTCAAGCATCACGAAAACTCGCATTTGGATGCCCCGCCAGGAAGCGCGGGGTTCTTTACTCGTGAAGAGCTGCTGTTTCACTCTGTTAACTGTCTGTTGTAGAGTGTCACGCTCGGGTGCTATGCGAGTGTCAGAGTGATGTTCCGCACCTCCTAAGAAGCGAATGGCCAAGAAACAGAGCGACTCCAAAATCGCCGTGGCAGGCGCCCTGACCCTCGTGCTGGCGCTAGCGGGAGCCATGCTGGTCAAGGAACCACTGCGCAGTTCACGTCCGGTCGGCACGGGACTGGACATGAAGGCCACGATTGAAGAGCAAGTGGTACGCGCACGTTTGTGGGAAGATCCTGTCGCAGCCGTACAACGGGGCCTGCGGGAAATCAAGTCGAACCGACCCGTCGCGACTCCGGTCCCGCCGCTTACGCAACGACTTCGATCCCTTCGGCAGGCTATTACTGAACGTGTCAAGGAGGGCCAGCATGTCACGGTCCTTCTGGTGACGACCAGTGGAGGTCCATATGTGGAAAGCACTGAGTCGCGGATCCGAGATCGGTATGCGGTCGGAACAGCCCTTGGAGTGTCCTGTTATGTGCCGGAACAGGAGGGGCAGCTCTCGTTTGTGGAATGGGATACCCTGAGCCCTCTGCCGGCACTGCCGTATGAGTGGTACCGGCTCAGACGAACCAGACTGTGTGACGAGGAATCGCCACGCTCCCATAGTGTGCTGGTCGTCTGGTTTCCGGATGAAGCGCTCAGCCGCGGGTTTTTTGCCGGTCTGACATCCTTCTCTCAGGCGCTTGTCTGTCGAGAAGCCGAGAAAAGGAGCGAGTGTCTCCTCACCGACGATCGGCGCAAGCTCGTTCGCTTGAATTCACAGCTCCAGCGGGCGGTCACATTTAAAATTCTCGGCCCTCGTAGCTCCTCAGCATTTCGAGCGCTCTTGGCCGAGGCGGGAGAATCCTACGGCGAGCCGCATGGGGAAATCGGCGTTTGGCCGAATGCGGACGGGTGGATCGATCTGTATTCCCCGTGGAATAGCGCGATGAAAGGGCTCCTCGCCTACGGACTCACGTCGACCGGCGGAAAAGGGGTCGCCTGCGACTCCTACACGTCTTGCGAGCAAGAGTTCGCCCGGCGGCTGACGGGCGCAAATATTCGGTTGGCATACGAGATCGGTTCTGATGACCGTTTGTTCGAATCATTGGTGGAGGAATTGGAGCGCCGGCAGGTTCGCCTCGGGTGGGATGCGGTGATCCTGATCGGGGAATGGGATTCGTTCTACGGACGGACGCTCCCGATCGAGTTTCGAGCCGCTGCGTGCAAGAAAATCGCAACCTTTCCCGAGCGGGACTTGGAGGCGATCGAGGTTCCGGTGACGATCAAGGAGTGGTGCTCCGATATTCCGCATGCCGTCGATCTTCAGATTCGGCGGCAAGCCGACTATGAATCGTTGCGCCTGAACGTTCAGCGGTACAGCTACCTGAGCGGGCTGGATGGTGAGGTGCCGGGGGAAGACAAAACCAAAGTCGTACGGACCGATAGCGCGAAGGACAGCCCGCGTGAGCGTCCGGAGGGGACCAGTCAGGTGGACTATGTGCGGGCGTTGGTCAATCGAATCCAGGATGAGGGTGAAGGAGCTCGAGCCATCGGGATCTTCGGCACCGATCCGTATGATTCGCTCCTGATCATCAAAGCCCTTCGCCCTGCGTTTCCGCATGCCATTTTCTTTACCGTTGGTCTCGATGCCCGACATCTCCATTCGAGCGAGTACAAATGGACCCGCAACATGGTCATCACTTCGCCGTTTGGGTTGCAGTTGGACGGCGGGTTGCAGCGCGATGTCCCGCCCTTCCGGAGCAGTTATCAAACGTCGACCTATTTCGCGACATTGCAGGCGGTCGGTCATGTCGGCTGTCGCCGTGAACCGTCTGATGGGATGAGCGGCCCCTGCGGGACGACATACCATGCCGCACTGACGCCGGAAGATCGTGTGTACGATGCCGGACTGCATCCCAGATTGTTTGAGGTGGGGCGGAGCGGTGCGGTCGACTTGAGCCTCGTCACCAAAGAAGGACTCCGTACGATTCATCCGTTGCGATCCGATCTGGATTATACGGAAGAATATGGTCAGCTACGACAAGGCGTCGGATTCGACAATACCGCTGTGGCGGCGGGAGCCGTGGTGGGGTTTGCGCTCTTCGTCGTGGTGGCCTGGAGTAACCAACGCCTCTGGTCTGCCATTGTGCGCCATCCGCGTCTGCTGAGTATCACGGCGGTCGTGCTCGTCGCGCTGTTTGCAGTCTTTATCGTGGCCGGAGGCGCCGACGCGCTGCTGGCCGGGCACGACGAAGGAGAGCCGTTTTCGTGGACGGCCGGTGTCAGTATCTGGCCGAGTGAGTTATTGCGATTCCTGGTTGTCGTGCTGTCCGTGCTCTTGTTTATCAAGGGTGCTCGCGACCTCAAGAAGAATAGCGAACAGATCGACGAAAAGTTTCAGTTCGAGGACACGTCGAGGTGTCAGCGGCTTTCACCCAAAACCTTTTGGACGAATCTCCGGCGGGCCTATCACCCCCTCGCCACGGGTGCTTCCATGAAAGTCGACCAGGCGTGGAGGCAGTATCGTGAAGCGAGTCAGCTGAGCCAGGGAATGGCCCGGATGCTCCTCTTGTTCATCCTGTACATGGGGGCGATGTGGGCCATCGGGCATTTCGTATTGGACGAAGAATATATTCATCCCTGCCGCGGATACCTGAGTTGCCAAGTCGACTCAATCATGACGCTTGCCAGCGTCGCCATCGTCGTACTGCTGAACCTGGCGGTCTTCGATGCCGTGATGTTGTGTCGGCGATGGATCGGGTGGGTGGTGAGCTCAACGGGAGGATGGTCCCTGCACGTACAGGAAGAGTATCTCCGCAACTACGGATTGGGAGAAGCGCAGAAGACCGAGTTCGAGAAGTTGAAGTATCTTGCCGTGATCGACCTCATCGCGCAACGGACGGAAGTGGTCAACCGGCTGATCCGTTATCCGTTTATCACGCTCTTGATCATGATCGCCGCGCGCAATGAATATTTCGACATCTGGAATTATCCGCTCTTGCTGTTGCTGTCTTGGTCGGTCAATGTTCTGATTGCGCTGCTGGGAGCTTTTCTCTTGTATCAATCAGCGAGTCAGGCGAAAGCGGCCATGCTGGCCGGGCTCAATCGGCAAATTGTTCAGACTCTCGGGATCGGGAAGGATCACGATATTCGTGTGAAGCAGATTCAGTATGTGATCAGTGAAGTGGAAGACAATGAGCAGGGTGCTTTTGTACCGCTCTATCAACAGCCGGTTGTCGAATCGTCGCTGTATGGGCTGGTGGCGTTACTGCAATATCTGTATCTCAGTTAGTAGGATGGTATGCGAGTACTCTCGTTCGGTGGATTAAAGGTCAGACTCACGGGTGGTTCAGATGGAATGGGTGGAGGTGATGGTCCTGTCGTCATCTTGCTTCATGGATTTGGGGCACCGGGAGACGATCTGGTTCCACTCGCTGATGTCATTCAAGCCCCCAGTGGGACCCGCTGGCTCTTTCCGGAAGCTCCCCTCTCGCTCACTATGGGGTTCGGTGATTCGCGCGCCTGGTGGATCATCGACTTTGCGCGTATCCAAGCTGATCGAGAGGCAGGTCGTATTCGTGATCTGTCCGTGGAGGTTCCACAGGGACTGGCGCTCGCGCGTGAACGACTACTCACATTTCTTAAGGAGCTTCCCCGACAGTTTTCCGTCGACTACAAGAACACGGTCATCGGTGGATTTTCACAAGGGGCGATGCTCACCTGTGATGCTGTGCTCCACACGGACTATCTATTCGCGGGGTTGGTACAGCTGTCAGGCAATCTGCTGGCCAAGGACGTCTGGAGTCCGCTGATGCCGAATCGCCGAGGCCTACCGGTTTTTCAAAGCCACGGCGTGCAAGACGACATTCTCCCCACTGTTGGAGCCGAACGTCTGCGAGATGCCCTGCATCGAGCTGGTCTTGCCGTAGAGTGGCACAGCTTCCGCGGCGGGCACGAAATTCCAGGAGAAGTGTTGCGGCAACTGGGGTCCTTTATCACGAAGCGGTTGGGATAAGACTATGACGTCGTTCGAACTCATTGGCGCGGACGGCAAACGGATCAAAGGCGATCGAATCGATGGAGCCGTTCGGCAGATGCTCTTTATCACCGGGTTTCTCTCCAAACGTTGGGGCAACAAAAGCAAATCGTTGGCGCAATGGTGCCAGGAGAAGGGATGGGGGTTCTGTTGTTACGACGTGCGTGGCTTTGGCGATTCCGAAGGGCAGTTTACCGACTATACGTTCTCCGATTGGATCGCCGATGCGCGCGTTGTCTTGGATTCCATCAAGACTGGTCCGCCGGTCACGATCGTCGGAAATTCGCTCGGCGGCTGGATCGGCTGGCTCGTCGCGCAGGAATTCGAGATTGTCGACGAGCTCATCTTGATCGCACCGGCGTTTAACATGATGGGCGAGCGCGCCAAAACCATCTCGAGGGAACGGCTCCATGACTGGCACACTGCGGGATGGATGCTGTGGGACGAGGACCCGGTGCATCGAGAATGGCCGTTGTCCTGGAAATGGGTCGAAGAAAGCGAACAGTATTGGACGAAGACACTTGAAGTCGTTCGCCATGTGAAGACCACGATTCTCCATGGTCAGGACGATCAAGTCATTGCTCCGGACGGGAGTCGGCGGTTCGCCAACGAACTCGTACGACGACATCCCGGTTTTCCACTCGACCTGCGCCTGATTCCTGGTGATCATCGGCTCAGCGGCCCAGACCATCTCGATCTGTTCCGGAGACTGGTGACGAAGCAAGAGTGACGTTGATCTGAATCCACCAGAGAACCCGGTGGTTGAATACCACAGGAACCTACAGATCCCGTATCGACATCATCGATGTAGCAGCCTCCTGCCATGCATTATTCATGGCGATTCGTGGCGAAATCGCTTGGGATAGTTTCAAGGTCCAAGTCTCAGGCTCCAAGTTTCCGGACAACCTGAAACATGAAACTTCAAACTTGAAACCGGTGATCACCTCAGGAATTGGATCTTGCGGGAGGTACGTAAGTGGACTAGAATTCATTTCTGGCTATGACACCAAAAGCGACGAAGAAGAAGCGTTGGGTCAGAGCGCGCCCGCGTGCAGCGGTCCACCAACCAGGCGATCGACAAGGAAATGCGGTCGACCCAGCACGAGACGATTTTTTTGCCGAAGCCTTCCGCCTCAGTCCCCATCCGATCGGTATTACCGAACTTGACACCGGGATTTGCCTGGAAATCAACGACGCCTGCCTCAATACATTCGGGTTTCGTCGTGAGGAAGTCATCGGGCAGACGACTTTGACGTTGGGGATTTGGCCGGATGCGCAAGATCGGGCCAGACTCGTCGATCGTCTTCGATCGCAAGGGGCCGTCACCAATCTCGAAGTGTCGATGCGGACCAGGCATGGCGCACTGCGACAGTTTCTGATCTCTGCAAACTTAATGACGCTCAGAGGGAAGCTCTGCCTGTTGACGATCGGCAATGACATTACCGATCGGAAGAAGGCCGAGGAGGCCTTGCATCGGACTTCTGAGGAGTTGGAACAACGTGTTCGGGAACGAACGGCGGATCTCAAGCGAACCAATGCGGCGATGCGAGAGAGTGATGAGCGGTTTCGTTTGTTCGTCGAGCATGCGCCGGCCGCCATCGCAATGTTTGATCGAGACATGCGGTATCTGGCGGCCAGCCGACGATGGATTGAAGACTACCGCTTGACGGACAAGATTCTCGGTCGATCGCACTATGATGTCTTCCCGCACTGTCCTTCGCGGTGGAGGGATGTCCATCAGCGAGGGTTGACAGGGGAGGTGCTCAGTGCCGATGAAGACCAGTTCTCTCGGAGCGATGGCTCCAGCCAATGGATCACGTGGGATGTTCGCCCGTGGTATCGCGGTGATCAAGTGGGTGGGATTATCATTGCCACGGAAGATGTGACGGCGCGGGTCAAAGCCAAGAAAGCGCTCCATGAACGGGAGGAACGGTCCGATCAGGTCGTTCGATTAGCCAACTTTGGGATCATTGATCAGGACCATCGCACGGGGAATGTCTATTGGTCTCCGGTCATGCGGGAAATCTACGGTGTCGGACCCCATGTCCCTGCTTCGGTTGATGGGTTCATTCGGCTGATCCATCCGGAAGACCGCGCCAGAGTGGTTGCGACGATTGCGCGGGCTTCCGATCCCGTGGGCGATGATCTCTATTCGATCGAACACCGTCTGGTGCTGCCGAACGGCCAGATGCGGTGGATCAGCTTTCGAGCCTGGACCTTGTTCGATCTGGACGGTCCGGATCGTCGTCCGGCTAGGACACTCGGCGCGATGATCGACATTACGAAACGCAAACAGGCCGAGGAGGCGCTGAAAATCAGCGAGCGCCGGTTCGCTTCTTTTATGGATCACTTGCA
>NZ_JBLFBO010000042.1:0-22122 GCF_047338595.1 Nitrospira sp. BLG_1 | reverse complement strand
GGTCGAGTGAAAGAGGATGGTGTGCAAGCCCAGCTTTGACTGGGAAGCCTAAAGTCCTCCCAAGATCTCCGCCGTACCTGATCGTCCTCGGTTAGGTGCGTGCTCCTCCCACCCTACGCGTTCTGCTGAGCTCTCCTCTTTACCAAACCATTGGTTGCTTGATCGGCCTCCATCCAGTTACGCGAAGTTACGTGCACAACTGGAAGCAGCTGCTATACTTTGTTCCATTGATGCACGAGGTGGGTTATGCGGTCCTCTCCCATCACGAACACGCTTATCCTGAGCACAGTGGCCGGGCTGATTTTCTCTCCGATCATCTGCAGCGCAGAGCTCTATAAATGGACCGATGAACAGGGGCATCTCCATATTACCGATGCACCGCCTGCCGGTACGCACAAGAAATCCGATCTGACGGCTGTGCCGGCTCCGCAATCTGCATTGTCGAAGAAGGCGAGTGTTCGTCCAGTCACACCCGATCCGCCTCGTGCGGAGGCTCGCCCGCTTTCAGCTCCAAGCGTGACGTCTCCGGCCAATGAAGAACCCCCTATGTCGTCGACCATCGAAGGGTTGAACCCCTTTCAAGCCATGTTGACCAGTCCGTGGCAAGTCATCGACCTCGGTGAGAAAGATACCAGGGCTCCGGCTCAATCGTGGAAAGACAAACATGGGCTTGAACATGTCGTCGACGTGTTGCCTGTCGCCAAGGGAGGTGCAGAGGCGGGGACTAAGATTGAAAACCCTTCCATCTCAGGTCATGTCCGCAAGGGGAAAGAGCGAGCTGCGGGAGTCTCACGTTCGCGTCATCATGCAGCAGAATGAAGCCATGATAATGGATGGGTGGACAGGACAGAAGATCGTGAAGGTTGCACTCGTGGCATTTTTGTTCCTCATTGCGTTGTCCCGGCAGGATGCGGTGGGGGCTGTCTCAAAAACCTCTGCGGTTTTCTCTGATGACGGTCGGCTTCTCCTAGTCCAGATGGAGGAGTTAGCGGTGTGGGATCTGGAGACCAAGACACTTCTGGCAAAGATCCCGGACCTTCCCTGTCGGCAGATCGCCTTGATGAAGCAAGACGGGTGGGTACTATGCGTGGGACACAGCGTCACCATCTATGATTGGAGGAATCGTGCCGCCCTGGCTACGATCCCCTCAGAATCGCGCGAACCCTATCAGTTGCTTGCCTACTCGAGTGAGACCGACCAGTTGATTCTCCGTCATGGGAACGAGGCGGTCTCTGTCTGGCAGCTGGGCAAGAAGCTCGTACCGCTGAAGCATATCGCGCTGGATCAGAAGAAAGACGTGTCATCCGTCGCGGCCTCTCCCGATGCCAAGCAATTAGCGATTGCGCAAGGCCATACAATCCATCTGTACGATCTGCGAGGGGGGACCATCCGAGATGTGGCCGTGGAGGGCATTGTGCGAGAGCTTCTCTTCGCCCCGGACAACGTCACTCTTGCGGTGAACGTGAGTCGTGCCGTGCTCCTCATCGAGACGGGTGGAGCGACGGTTGCGGCTCGTGCCGCATTGCCGAGTGCAGAGGAAACGGGGGCACCGGCGACACTCCAACTCTTCTCGCGTGACAGCCAGCGGCTGGTCGCCGCGAGTGGTGAATCGAGTTATGTCTTGGTCGATGTCAGCACAGGCAAGCTGGTCGCCTTGACGGAGTTTCTCTATGAGGATCATGAGAGGGGAGTGCGGGTACCGAGCCATCTGCATACGGTCGATATTTCGGCCGATGGGGATTATTTAGTCGGACAGTCCGATCATCTCTCCACACTCCAGATCTGGGACTTGCCGACGGGAACGATGTTGCCTGATTTGTGTGGACATGATTGCCGTCAAATGGGCACCCGCGTGACATTGGTGAAATGGTCGCCGACCGCAGCCAAGGTGCTTGTGGTGTTGCAGGGAGGCCTGAATCCAGAAGTGGATGGGAAGGCCTCCATTTGGGACGTCTCGTCACATTCTCCGGAGCTGGTACTGGATCCAGGCCAGCCACAGGCCAAGGTTTTAGCAAAACGACCGGCACCACAAGACCTGGTGCCGGTGGCGTCTCCTACGCCGACTGCTGCGCCGGCGTTTGTTCATGGAATGGCGGTACGTGCAGTGGCAACCTCCCCTAGTGCAAACCAGCTTGTGACGACTAGTGATGACGGGTTTCTGAAAATCTGGGATCCGGGACAGGGTATGCTGTTGCGTCAGCTGAAGCTGCTTGTACCAGCTAGCGCCCTCGCGTTTAGTTCCGATGGCGCCATCCTGGCGGTGGGAACCACCCAAGGAGAGATTCGTTTGTGGGAAACTCATAGTTGGCGAGAGTTTCCCCCTTATACAAGCGGACAAAGACAGATTAATGCGTTGCAATTTCTTCCGGGCAACCGTGTTCTGGTCATCGCAGGGGAACTGCCACATGTGTTAGTCGTGGATCTCGTTACCCGAACAGTTGTGAAAGAGCTGACCCATATTAGCCGATCACCGGCTTGTGTTGGAAAGATCTGTGCAAAGAAGGGAGCCGTGCAGGGGGAGATCGTCGAAGGATTGAATTTCTTGGACGGCAAGGCGTGGCTCACGACGATCTCGCGAGCTGGTCGAGTTGTGTGGGACAGTGCGACCTGGCGCGAGGTGGAGAAGCCGGCCAGCTTACCGGAAACCTGGTCCAGTCTGGGATGGAACCAACCCTTTATCTGGACGACCACGCGCACTCATGACCAACAATCCATGACGCTTGCGATTTGGGATCCCAAACACAACAAGCTGCGGGCAGACCTGGATACCTTTACCAATCGAGATACGGAGGTTGACCACGGACCGCCCGTAGGGTTGGGGACAGCCATGGCCGTCGATCCACAACAGCGATGGGCGGCGACTCGCGTGGGAGAATATATCTCCGTCTGGGACCTGTCCACCAAAGCCAAACGAAAGACTTTTCATGTCAGAACACCGTCTCATCTGCATTGGACGAGTGATGGGAAGCACTTGATCGTGTCGACTCTCAACCGAAAAATTCTGGTCTGGTCTCTTGAGACAATGGCTCCTGCACATTATCTGCGCGACCCTTCCATTGCCCGATAGGGTAATTCGTTTCTTGCACAGGTCTATTTCTGTTTCGGTCGTTCACCATCTGGTCCCATTGTTTCCGAATAGGTTTTGTGGTACCACACAATCAACGCTTGTCTTCAAAAGAGGGTGAATGGCCACTAAGAAAGCATCCGCATCAGAGACTGAATTGATATCGTCCGCTTCTCGATCCACTCCCGAACCAGTCGCAACCAAGAAACCTGCAGCCAAACCCGCGGAACGGGTCACTGCAGTGGAGATGGGCGCGCGTCAGCGGGAAATTTCGGTTTCGGAGTTTTTCACGAAGAATCGGCACCTGCTCGGCTTTGACAACCCGCGCAAGGCGTTGCTGACCTGTGTGAAAGAAGCGGTCGATAACGCACTCGATGCCTGTGAGGAAGCCGGGATCCTTCCTGATGTGACGGTCCGACTTGAGGTCGTATCGAACGGGCAACCGGTCGCAGCAAGCCAAGCGAACCGGTTCCGTGTCACGGTCACCGACAACGGACCGGGCATCGTTCGCCAACAGATTCCTCGGATCTTCGCGAAGCTGTTGTACGGATCCAAATTCCATCGCTTGCGGATGAGCCGTGGACAACAAGGCATCGGTATCTCGGCTGCCGGAATGTATGGACAGCTTACCACCGGCAAACCGGTCAAGATTATTTCTCGCATCGGGCCGAAGGCCGCCGCGCATTTCTTCGAAGTCCAGATCGATACGAAAAAGAATGAGCCATTGGTTCACGAAAATAAACAGATTGATTGGGAGCAGCCGCGCGGTACGCAAGTCACACTGGAAGTGGAAGGCAAGTATCAGAAGGGCCGCGCCTCGGTCGATGAATGGCTGGAGCAGACTTCGATTGCCAATCCCCACGTCAAGTTGATCTACCACACGCCTGAAGGCGAGACGAAAGAATACGCACGCACCTATCATGAGCTGCCGCCGCAGCCGCGTGAGATCAAGCCGCATCCTTACGGGATTGAGTTCGGCATGTTGCTCAAGATGTTGCAGGATACGAAGAGCCATACGGTTGCCGGCTTTCTCGAGAGTGATTTTTGTCGGGTGTCTGCTCAAATTGCCGAAGACATCTGCAAGGCGGCGAAGGTGTCGCCTGATGCCAAGCCTCGTGAACTGAAGGGGCCTGTGGCGGAAACGCTCTACAAGACCTTGCAAGAGACGAAGCTCATGGCGCCGCCGACCAACTGCATTTCACCGATCGGCGAGAAGGCCATTCTTTCCGGACTCTATAAGCAAATTAAGGGTGAGTTTTATACGGCGGTCAGCCGGCCTCCGGCCGTGTATCGTGGCAACCCCTTCATCATCGAGGCGGGGCTGGCTTATGGCAACAGGCCGCAAGATCAGAACAAGCCGCAGCAGCCGACCATGCCAAAAGCCGAGGGTGAAGGCGAGGAGGAAGATTCAGAGCTTGCTCGCGTCATTCGTTACGCGAATCGCGTACCACTGTTGTATCAGCAGTCGGCCTGTTCCACCTTCAAGGCCGTACTGAGCACCACGTGGAAGAACTATGGGCTGACGCAGTCGCGTGGAGCGTTGCCAGGTGGACCAATGGTGATCTTCGTCCATATGGCCTCGGTCTGGGTACCGTTCACGAGTGAATCGAAGGAAGCGATCGCTGATTACGATGAGATCCAAAAAGAAATCACGTTGGCGCTTCGTGAATGTGGCAGGAGGCTCGGCCTCTTCGTGCGTCGTCGCGAACGGGCGGCGAGCGAGTTCCGCCGGCGCAATATCTTTGAGCTGTATATCGAAGAAGTGGTTGAGGCCTGCAATCGGCTCAAGGGAGGCAAATTACCAAAAGAAAAATTGAAAGCACAGCTGCAGAAGATCGCCTCCGCCCGTACCGGCGGCCAGAAAACCGACCATGCCTTGGGTAAGACCGGAGCCGGGCCTGAAGGGCTGCCGCACTCCATCATCGTGACAGCAGAAGGCATCGAAGGTGAGACGGCGGTGGCCAGTCAAGTCGAGGCTGATCAGGCAGGAACGGCACCGAGGGCCACGTCCGACGCACCGGGAGAGACAACGCCTCTCGAGAAGCCGGCTTCAAAGGCACCGGTGGTCAAAGCGAGACATCCTGAAAAATCGCCAAGGAAAGCAGCTGCGAAGTCTGAGCAGACGATGCTCTTTGGGGGGAAGTCTGGTTCGAAAATGAAGACTACCAAGCCGGGTAAGTCCACCGCTCCTCGCAAACAGAAATAGGACATCATGGCGACCAAGACTAAAAATCCCACAGTGGTGGAGAAGAAGCTGATCGGTCTGGCGGATATCGTCATCCAAGCGGCCGAGCGGTCGAAAGATCCAACGCTTCAGATTCCGATTCGTGCTCTCTCGAATGTGTCCTTCAACGAAAAGAAGGGCCTTATTGAGATGGGAAGCAAAAAGCAGGAGCGGTCGTTCTTCAACGTCGGCATGGCAAAACGATTCATGCAGACGGTACTGGTCGCCGATGCGCTCTCCGAGTTGCAGCGCGCCGACCTCACGACGTCGCTTCGAGAAATTTACTACCGCACGAAACACACGATCAAGGATTCTCATGAGAATACCTTTGATGCGCAGGACGAGTCCGATCCGGTCATTGAAGATCTCGAAGTGTCGCTCGCGGCGCTTCGAGAAGAGCTCCATGTCAGTGCCGAAAATCGAGGCAGCATCGTGGGGCCGGTGGTCTTCGGTGATGACGGCGATCGTGTCGATTGTTCGAAGCTCGGCAAGGGTGGCTACTCCGTCCCCTCGATCGTCGAGCCGGAGTATCTGGAGATCCGGCGCTGTACGGCGGACTTTGTGCTGCTTGTCGAGAAAGGCACGCAGTGGAACAGGCTTTCGGAGGACAAGTTCTGGCGTCGCTATAACTGTATTCTTCTGACTGGAAACGGCCAACCTCCTCGGGGTGTCCGGCGATTGGCCTGCCGGCTGCACGAGGAACATCGGTTGCCGGTCTATGTGCTGGTCGATAACGACCCCTGGGGGTACTACATCTATTCCGTGGTCAAACAGGGCTCGATCAATCTGGCCTTCGAGAGCGAACGGATGGCGATTCCAAAAGCCAAGTTCGTGGGGCTGTCGAGCGCCGATCCGGAGAATTACGAGCTGCCGCGCAATGTCGGCATCAAGCTCAACGACAAGGATATTGCCCGTGCGAAGGAACTATTGAACTACCAGTGGTTCAAGAAGCCGGCCTGGCAGGCAGAGATTAAGCGCATGCTGGCCAGCGGATTGAAATACGAACTCGATGCGTTGGCCAACAAAGATTTTCAATACCTGACCAAGAAATACCTGCCGAAGAAGCTTCAGGAACGCGATTGGTTGGACTAGTCTCGCTTCTTTGAACCGGCCACGATGCATCGGCCATGAAGCCATTACCCGCCTGGACTGCGCCCCTTCGTGACTGGCAGCAACGAGCGTTGTCGGCTGTCTGTGGCAATCAGTCGAAAGATTTTCTGGCGATGGCCACGCCTGCGGCCGGGAAAACTCGTTTTGCGTTGCGTGTTGCGCATGAGTTCATGACGAAGCAGGCGGCGGTCCGGGTGCTGGTTGTCTGCCCGACCAATCACCTCCGCACGCAATGGTCCGAGGCTGCGGGAAAAATCGGGCTGCAGCTCGACCCGACATTGACGAACGATCAGCCGGCTGAGGCCTCCGACTATCACGGTGCCGTGGTCACCTACCAGCAAGTTTGCCTGGCTCCAGAGATCTTTCAGCGCGTCTGCAAGAGCAAGAAGACGTTGCTCATTTTTGATGAGTTGCACCACGCAGGCGATGGGAAGAACTGGGGGAAAGCGCTTCGCTCCGCCTTCGATCCGGCGGTGTTTCGGCTGATCTTGTCCGGTACGCCGTTCAGGTCGGACAACAATCCGATTCCGTTTATCCGGTATGAGCATGACGAAAGCCGGGCTGATTTTGCCTATGGGTATACCGAAGCGATCCGTGACAACGTCTGTCGGCCGATCGTCTTCCCAAGCTATGAAGGTGAGCTGAGTTGGCTGTCAGACGGTCGCGAGCATCAGGCGACATTTCAGGATGGGTTGACGTTCAATCGGCAACGTGAACGGTTGAAAACGGCCCTGCTGCAAGACACTTGGCTCGGCCCAGTCATCACCGATGCCCATGCGCAGCTGACACGGCTTCGGAAGGAAGAGCAGCCGGATGCCGGTGGATTGATCGTCTGTATGGATCAGGACCATGCCCGCTGGGTGGCTGAGCTCGTAGCCCGCGTCACCGGGACTAAAGCGGAGGTTGCGGTATCTGACGATCCGGATGCTTCGCGCACGATCGAAGAATTTGGTGCCCATAAGAAACAACAGTGGCTGGTGGCCGTCAACATGGTCAGCGAAGGAGTGGACATTCCTCGGCTTCGTGTCGGCGTCTATGGCACGAATGTCATCACGGAAATGTACTTTCGGCAGGTCGTGGGCCGATTCGTACGGATGCAGGATGGGCTTCCGAGGCCGCAACGGGCGTGGCTCTATCTGCCGAAAGATCCGGTGTTGGTGCACTATGCCAAACAGATCAAGGCGGAGCGCGATCATGTGTTGGAAGAGATCATGCCGGCTGGGCAGCGAGATCTCTTCGGGCGGGTGACGGTTTCGACGAACGAATATGTTCCCTTGATGGCTGTCGCGAGGATGGATAGCTTGATCGGTGAAGAGGAGACGCGCAGTGAGGGGGGTGCGGCTGCAGTTCAGGAGTCGGCGGTCTCACTCTATGAACAGAAACAAGACTTGCGGGATCTTCATCGCTTGCTGGTCAGCGCCGTTTCGAGGACCAGCGGCATTGATCATCGACGCCTGAATGCCGAACTCATTGCCCGCACGGGAAGCCGGGTCGACCAAGCCACGGTCGAGCAACTCAAGAAGCGTATCCAATTGCTTGAGAAGTGGAAAGAGCGGGGCTATGACGGAAAACGGTGACATATGTGCTAGCCTTCGTCATATATTTCAGCAACGAATTGCCTGCAACTATTCCCCGTATCGCCTAGCCTGATCCATAGTTGATTCGATCAGTTTTTGATCTCCAGTCATGTTTGCTAACTCGGTAGCTGCTAAAACAGCGAAGAGACCTGCATGCCTTAGAATGGAAATTACTTCATTCTCACTGTAATTGATTGGACCGGTATGGGTCATAGTGACTCGGCGGACGAGAGCCTGGTAGCCCGTGTGCGTAAAACTATTGAATATGTCCCATTGTTTGTTCTTAATCAGAGATAGGATGCTTGTAGAAATATCAAGCTGCTCTTCAATGAGTTTTAGCATAGCGCCAAAACCAATCTTCAAGTCTTCATTCTCGTATTTGGCGATGTTTTCAGTTGAAGCCACATGATGCAGCCATATCCCCCTTGCAAGGGCCTCGAATTCGACCCGCAATAAAGCGTACATGGAACCATACAGTCTTGACTCTCCAAGTAAGTAAATTCCTGCATGGTGCTCTACGGCTAGATCAAAACACGGAAGAGCCAACTGTTGATTTCGAGAGGACAGTTTGTAAGGGCAAGATAAGGTCTTGTTAATCCACTTAACCAGCTCTACCTGTCTTTTTAGCTCGGCAGGAATGCTCATCAGCTGGTGACGGTTCAGTTCGTAACGACTTCTTTCTCGCGAAGGCGCTCATCGAAGATAAATGGTCCAAACGGGAGAAGAGAAGCCAGAAAGGCATAAAAGGAAAACTTGTCGTCCCATTGATGTGTAGTCCGTAACTTGGCCAACTGGGCGACATAGAGTAGAAACAAGATTCCGTGAATAGCTCCCACGACGGTCACCACTCGCGGCATCCCCATCAAGTATTTCATCGGCATCGCGATACATAGCAACACGAGAAATGAACTACCTTCGGCCAAGGCGGTCAGCCTAAATCTTCGGATCGGACTCACCTGAATTGATCTTCCTTTTCATCGCTAGGAACAGTTAGCAGGTGGGTATTGTCGGGGACTTCCTATCACGTGTCAATGAGGTCCCATCTTGCTTGCCCCGTCTTTCTATCGAGTGCTTGCGTTGGGTAGTCGGCTGATTCGTGGACGGTCGAGAGGGAGGAACTCAATCTCGGCTATTACACCGCGGTGGTCGGACGGCCAGATGGCATCACCGTTCGGCAGGCGGCCGGGTTGGTCAAAGGCCAGCGTACTTGAGTGCACAACGGGACTGTTTCCAGTGCCTTCGTCCAGTACGAAAATAAAATCCACGCGGCGATCGGTGGTGGGCCAATCGACGTAGATATTTTGCCAGACGGTTCCGCCAGAGATACCTGGATTTGTGGCCCGGAAGACGTCGATGAGGCCTGGGTCCTTTTGCCAACCAAGAAGGACCGGGGATTGTTCCCCCGTATTCAAATCGCCCATGAGGATGGCGCGCCCCGTTCCTTGATGTTCACGGAACAACTCGCCGACTCGTTGAAGCTGGCAGTCATCTCCCTTTGCGGTATGGGCGGAAAAGATCTGTACTGGTCCATCCGGTGCGGTGATCTCAGCTCGCAAGAGGATGCGGGGATCCAGTCGACGTTGGCAGCGGGGCAGGTCGTAGACCTCCGAGGCGGCGATCGGATATCGACTCAAAATAGCCGATCCTTCCTTGAAGCCGATGGTGGCGGTGATGAGCTTGTCGACGAGGCTGAGTCCGAAGATCCGTTCTGTGGCGGGCGCAAACACCATCTGATATCCCAGAGCCTCGGCGATCCGTTGCGGCACATTGCCATGCTTTCGGCTCTCTGAGGCTTCTTGAAGTGCGATGATGTCTGGCTGCAACCGCCGTAATTCCTGGATTGTCATCTCCAACCGCTCTTCGAGATGCGTGCCGCTCTCGAAGAATCCCGACCATCCTCCATCGTGCAGCAGATTGTATGTGAGTACGCGCAGCCGAGGCGATGCATCTTTGCCTGGTTCAGCCGTTGCCGGCGAAATGAAGGGTCCAAGTATGACAGTAAGACCGAGGAGGATATGGAAGAGGTGTCGAAACATGTCTCGATACCATACGCCGATTTCATTAGGCTTTCCAGCGGTCAGAATCGGTTGCGACTATCTGAAAGGGAATCCCACGCCTCAAGCGGGTGCTTCAGGTAGCTTGTTGTGAATCAATTGGAATGGCCCACCACGAGCGCATTTCCAGAAGGCGATATTGGACCGTCCTTGCACAGACTTTTGAGCGGGTGCTAAGATCCGAGTATCAGAATAGATTAACGCCGGTCCGGAAAGATCATGCCAAACATTACATTACTTGTGTCGCCTAGCTGTGGGGCCTGCCCATCAGCGAAGAGCCTGTGGAAGCAATTGAAGGTAAAGTACAGTTTTTCCTACCGGGAAGTGGATATCACCACGAAAGACGGGCAGGAGTTGGCTGATCGTCATTCCGTCCGTGCGGTGCCTGCGACCATTATTGATGGGCGGCTGACATTCGTTGGTGTGCCGAGCCGGGAGAGTGCGGAGAAGGCCATTCAGTTAAAAATCAAACAACGGGAAGAAGGGTAAAGGGACCATGGAAGAAGAGGATTTTGAGCTGCCGGATCTTCCCAGGATTGATAAAGGACCTCCTCCCGACTGTCCAATTTGCGGCGACCCCATGTCGTTCATAGACGGTGATTGGGCTTGCGTCGACTGCAACGGAGAGCTCTTGGGGCCAGAGACCGGCTAGTTGAGTCGTTCGCTACTCGCCGTTCGTGAAGCGCAAGCCAGAGAGATGAAAGACTGTATTGGTGTCCACACGCTTCACGCTTCACGAGATACGCCGTAGATGCTCCGCGTTGTCACCGGTCGGTTCCATCCTTCTCTCGAATCTGCTCTCGTCGATCAACTCCATCTCGCACAGGCTGAGGATCCATTCGCTCCGGTTGCGATTCTTGTCCCGTCAAGCACGTTGCTCGATCGTATCAAGCGGCTCCTTAGTGCTGAGCGGAACTGCGCGCTGCTCAATGTCCATCTTTTTACCTTTCATCAGCTCGCCCTTCGCCTGGCAGATGAGATTCGCGGTCAGGATCGATCGCCGAGCATTCGTGTTGTCGACGATCTGTTCTTCGAGCAGCTTGTCCGCTATCTCACAAGGAATCGTCTCTCTGGGTTAGCGCCACTTCAACGGATCGGACACGCCTCAGGGACCTGGGCCGCTCTCTGGTCGAGCATTCGGGACTTGAAGGACGCCGGGGTTGACCCCGCTGCCGCAATCCAAGGTGTCACAGAAGGGTATTTCGGCCAAGATGAACGCGATCAGCTCCAAGCCCTCTTCTCCTTGTATGCGGCTGTGGAAGAGGTGGGCACGACATTTGGGGTGGGGACAGATGATGACTTTGCTGAGTCCTTGATTCCGTTCGTTCCATCGTCTCCCTTCCTGGCGTCACTCAGGCATCTGTTCTATTACGGATTTTATGATCTCACGCAGGTACAACTCTCGCTGCTTGAAGCCGTGCGTGCAACGGTGCAGACCACACTCTTCTTCCCGCTAGAGCAAGACACCTCCTACACGTTTGCGCAACGCTTCCTCGATCGGCATATCAACCCTCTCGGCGCAGGTCCGAACGCCTGTGTGACATTGCCGAGACCAGATGTGGCTGTTGGTGGCACCCCTGTGACGTTGTCGATCTCCAGCGTCATCGGGGCGGAAGAAGAATTGAGTTCCACCTGTCGTCAGATTCTCGATCTCGTCGAAACGAACGGGTATCGATTTGATGAGATCGGCGTTGTGGCCAGGACCTTGGACCCCTACAGCGTGTTGTTGCGAAGCGTATTCGATCGGCATTGTATTCCGTTCGTGACGAATGGAGGCACTCCGCTGATCCAGGAGCCGCTCTGCAAGCTTCTCTTACAGCTGGCTTCCCTGCCCATCAATGATTTCTATGGCACGACGGTTCTCGACCTCATTGCTTCGCCGCTCTATCGATCATTCAAACCATTAGACGGGAGTCCCCACTATCGGCCTGAACAATGGAAGGCCATGGTCTCTGCGCTCCGTATCACCCATGGCCGTGATGAATGGGAGCGGGTGAAACGGGCAAGTCAGTCTGTGCTGACGCTGCAAGATGAAAGAGATGAAGAGGCCCAGGGAGGATCACTGGCGGTGGTCCCGGAAGTGGCGGCGCTGTGCTGGCAGGTCGTAGAAGACTTGTTCCGATCCTGTGAAACGGTGCTTGTGCAGGCGACGATCCGAGAACACGTGGATGTGCTTGAGCAGCTGGCTTCACGCCATCTGTTTCATCAGGAGGCTGAGGGTTCAGAAACGGACTGTTTTGATGATACGCGATCGTATTCGATTTGGCAGGCGATCCAACAGACCTGGGACGGATTACGGTCGCTCGATATTCTTGGAGAAGAACTGTCTTGGGCGGAATTTGTTGAGCTGCTGCAGCATGCATTGGAGCGTGCTTCTGTACCGGTGAGTTCCGTCTCCAATCAAGGTGTCACCATACTCGATGCGATGGCTGCCCGCGGAACTCCCTTCAAAGCACTGTTTGTCATCGGGCTGAATGAAAAGCACTTTCCCCGGTATATTCGCGAGGATCCCTTTCTACGCGATCGTCATCGGGTGGTGCTCGATTCCACGCTGGGGTTTAAGATCGATGAAAAGTTAGCCGGCTATGACGAGGAGACATTGCTGTTCACTCTGCTCTGTCAGGCTGCAACCCGACGGCTGTTTCTGTCGTATCAGCGGGCCGACGAAAATGGGCGTGTGTCCGTTGTCTCGCCCTACATCGAGCAGGGTGCTCGTCAGCTGGGTCAGCTTGAGTGTCCGGTGGAGACGGTTCCTCGCCGCCTGACAGATCGAGTGGCCCACCGGCCTGCGATATGTCAATATCTTCCTCCCAGGGAATTCTCGAGATGGATGGTATTGCAAGGGCATGATCCTGCTTCGTTCTTGCAGGCAATGGGACACGATACTGAGTTGTTCCGTCATGCGGTGACGGCAGTGACGATGATCGAACAGGATGTGCCGGCGCTCACACCGTTTGATGGGCAGACGGGGCCGCTTCCATCCCACTGGTCACGGGTGATGCGGCGAGGGGTGGCTCCGACCCCGCTTGAACGGTATGCCCGCTGTCCGTTCCAGTATTTTGGGGCGGATGTGCTACGGCTGGAGCCGGTTCGTTTGACGATGGGGAAAGAACCGGATGCCCTGGTGATCGGTATTCTCCTCCACTCGGGACTGCGCCACGCGTATGCATCGCTTGTTGGAAAGGGATGGCCTGCCACCTCACTGCCGGGCGACACCGTCCGTCGAGTGGCTGAGGAGGCCGTAGTCAAGGCGGCTGTGGAGTGCGAAAGAGAACATCCACCCGGACATTTTCTCCTATGGGAATTGGCGAAGGAACAGGGCGTCGCCTTGGTGCTTGCAGCGATTGCTTCGGATCAAGCGGCCTATGCTGAGTTGCCCTATCAGCCGGTCGCTTTTGAACTGGAAGCGAGCGGCACCCTGTTGCTTGTGGTTGAGGAGGAATCAGTTGAGTTGAAGATTCAAGGCCGTTTGGACCGGCTCGACCGACATCGAGACAGTGGCGTTCTGCGAATCATCGACTACAAATATAAGACCGGTGGCACCATGAAGCCGGAGGACCGGAATCTTCGCCAGTCGGCGGTTCGAGGTGCTCGGCTGCAACCGCCGTTCTATGCTCGTCTCGACCTTGCCGAGTTGGGAACGACCGAGGAAGTCCAATTGCTTTTTGTGGCTCCCAATTGGCCGAAGCGAATCAATCGCTCGATGTTTGCCAAACGGGATCAGTCTGGAAACGTTGGCGCGTTGATTCAAGGCACGATCGAGAGGCTGGTGACCGGCCTCAAGGCTGGTCAGTTCTTTATCCTGCCCGGCACCTACTGTGAGACGTGTGAGTACCGGGTGGCTTGTCGGCGTGAACATCAGTTGACCTGGTGGCGGTCGTATCGTGCACCGGAGTCCAAAGATCTTCGATCCTTGCGGGCGATCAAGGTGCAGGATGAGTAACCACCACGAGATTTCTGATCGTGCCGCCCGCGAAGCCGCCGAAACCACATTTGATCGGAATGTCGTTGTGATTGCCGGGGCGGGAACCGGCAAGACGACGCTCTTGGTCAATCGCCTTGTGCATCTGGTGATGAAAGAGCCACGCCCAGTGCCTATCACGCAGGTTGTCGCACTGACGTTTACAAACAAAGCGGCGATGGAAATGAAGGTGCGCTTGCGTGAGCGGTTGACGTGGCTGGCCGATCCCAGAACCGATGGGGCACGGCTACCAGATGGCGGAGCCGTCTCGGCTCAGGATCTGCAAGAACGCTATGGGATTACCAGGGATGAGATTGCGGTTCGAGCTCATGCTGCGCTGGTCGATATCGAGAAATCACAAATTGGAACGTTGCATAGTTTTGCCGCACACCTGCTGCGACTGCATCCCCTGGAGAGTGGTGTCGATCCGGATTTTCAAGAAGACGACGGTTTGCAATTCGAAGAGTATTTCACGCAGGCGTGGGATGTGTGGATCGATCAGGAGTTGAGTCGACAAGGGAGGAATCATGAGCCGTGGCGCCGCCTGTTGGGTGTGACGACTCTTGAAGAGATCCGAGCCCTTGCGTATGCACTCTGTAGCGAGCTTGTCGATCTTGAGGCGATACAGTCACAGTTGGCACAGGACTCAGTGAATCCGAGTGTCAGTCGGTGGGTTGGTGAACGCGCAGACAAGGCTCACACGTTGCTGAAGTCCTACGATCGTCCCAAACGGCGAAAGATTGAGGAGATGCTTGGGGCGTGTCTGTCGTTGCTGACTCAAGTGGCGAACGAAGGCCCTTGCGTTCTCCAACGGTTGGATGTCTCGACTCGCGGCTGGCTCAGCAAGGACATCGGGAGTAAGGTCAAGGATTGGGATGAAGCGGAGTTTCAAGAGGCCAAACGACTCATTGAAACCAGCCAGGCTCTCTTGGATGTCGATCATAGTTTGTTTGGTGATCTGCTGAAGCTCCTCGGTCCACTGGTTGAGTCGATCCGCGCATCGTTCGTGGACAAAGGGTGGTTGTCGTTTGACGGTCTGCTGGCGAGGGCAAGAGGTCTCCTCCATGCGCATCCCAGAGTCAGGGAAGGAATCAAGCGAGAGTATCGGGCGGTGCTGGTCGATGAGTTTCAGGATACCGATCCGATTCAGTACGAAATCATTCTTGCGGTGTCGGAGGAGCTCGGCCGGCATGAGACCGCATGGCAGGCTATGAGGCTGGATCCGGGGAAGCTCTTTATTGTCGGCGACCCCAAACAATCGATCTACGCGTTTCGTCGAGCAGACATTGAGGCCTTCGATCGGGTGGTGGACAAGATCACCCAAGGCGGTGGGGTCATCCAAACGTTAACGACCAATTTTCGCAGCGCCGCAGCCGTGCTCAGCCCAATCAACGACATCTTTGATCGACTCTTTGTCCACCACCCCCTCGTGCAGCCGGCCAATATCCGGCTTGAGGTACGCCCACAACGTCGCCCTTCAACCATGGAGGCAGGAGTCCAGCTCTTAGTGACGACTCCAGCTGACGAGAGTGAACCGTTTGATGCGGATCTCGCCGTGCGAGCTGAAGGGGAAGTGTTGGCACGATGGTTGAGAGATGAGATTCTCTCACGCCCTCATACTGCGGCAGGCCAGGTCGCATTGCTTTTTCGAAAGCTCACTCAGGCCGATGCCTACCTCGACGCCTTGCGCCGGCACAACATTCCCTATGTCATTGAAGGGGAGAAGCATTTTTACCGTCGCCAGGAAGTGATCGACCTGGTGAATGTGCTTCGAGTGCTAGACCATCCGCACGATCGCATTGCTCTGACGGGACTGCTGCGTTCTCCGCTGGGCGGGTTGACGGATCGAGAAGTGTTTGAATTCCATGAAGCCTCCCAATTGGAGTATAGGCTCTGGACAAGTCTCGACTCATTCGACCACCCGAGGGCTGCGGCGATTCGCCGTCTCTATGAACAATTGACCTGGCTCCATCGGGCTGTGCCTTCAGTCCCACTGGCTGACGCGATCCAATTGATCTTCGATCGGCTCCCACTCTTGGAGGCTGCCGCTGCCTCCCTGCATGGTGAACAAGCCGTCGCCAATTTGTTGAAAGTGAAACAAACAGCCGCCTCACTGTCCGAACGGGCCACGATGACGTTGAGTGCGTTCATTGAGTTAATGGTGATGCGATTGGACGAACAACCGGAAGAGGCAGAAAGTCCGTTGGCTGAAGCATCTTCCGATGCCGTGCAAATCCTGACGATCCACAAGGCCAAGGGATTGGAGTTTCCGATCGTGGTCTTGCCGGGAATGCATCAAGGAACAGGCCGGGACCGCACGGTGCCCCATGTGGCGCACGATTGGTCGAGCGGTATCTATGGATTATCTCTCGGGTCAAAACGCACGATCGGAGCGGTACTGGCTCAGGCAAAGTTTGCCGTACGAGAAGAGGCCGAACGACGGCGAGTGTTCTACGTCGGGATGACGAGGGCCAAGGAGCTGTTGGTGTTGTCCGGAGGGAAGGTGGCCCGATCGGCCGGAGAAACCACTTTCCAATGGCTGCAACAAATTGGCGAAGGGCAGGTTGGCGAGATGGCCACGCAGCAACTCTCGATCGGAGCGAGTAGCCTTCCCCATCGCGTCGTACATGCGCCGGAGCGAACCTGGCAGCGCCGGGTACATGCACCAGAGAATCCGGCTATCTCAATCGATGTGCCGTCAATTGCCAGACTGTGGGAGCAGCGAAAACAACGGTGGAGTGCTGTCGCGAAGACCGAATGGCATGTGACACCAACCGCATTGATTCGACAAGAAGTGCCACGCAAGTCTCTTCCCGCTCAAAATGGTCAATCCCGTGACGTGGGACGACTGACAGGGATTGCCGCGCATCGGGTTTTGGAGCGATGGAATTTTTCGTCACCGCCGAGTGGATTGATTGAGCAGATCGGTCCAATCCTCCGGACGGTGCTCCAACCTGAGGAACAGTCCTTGCTGCCGGCCGTGACAGACTCGCTTCATGGACTGTTCATGGCATTTGGCGGATCGCCTCTCTATGACAGGCTTCGGTCATCCCAAATTGTAGGCCGTGAGGTGCCGTTCACTATGCCCTGGGGTGAAGGGCAGGTCATGGAAGGGGTCATGGATCTGCTCTATCGGTTCGACGGAGAACTCTGGATCGCGGACTATAAGACGGATGTCGTGTCATCCGATCAGGCAGTCGTTCGAGCTGAGCAGTACCGAACCCAGGGAGCAGTCTACAAGGCGGCGGTGCGACAACGTTTGAAACTGGAGCCACGCTTTCATTGCTTGTTCCTGCGCTGTGCGACCGCTGTCGAGTTGTAAGTCGTCGATTGTGAGATTGTGAATATGGCCAGGCATGACCATATTTCTTCTGAAGCCTTTGCCGAGCTGGTTCAACAGGCCATTGCTGACCTGCCGCTTCCCTATGCGAGGTTGATGGAATCGATCACGGTCGTGGTCGAGGAGGAGCCATCGAAGGAAGTCCTCGAAGATCTGGAGCTCGAGAGCGAGGATGATTTGCTTGGCCTCTATCAAGGCCAGTCACTGGCGGCTGATTCATTTTTTAGGCCGGGAGGGGAGTCGCCACCTCAGATTTCTATCTACCGCGGGCCGATTCTCAGGCTCTGTGAGAGCCCAGAGGAAGTGGTACAGGAAGTATACGACACTGTTGTCCATGAACTCGGCCACCATGTGGGACTGGATGACGACGAGATGCCATACTAATCAGTGCTGAGGATCGAGGGATGAGTGCTGAGTGGAATATGAAGAGCCTTCTCACTCAGACCTCAGTACTCATTACTCAGAACTCTTAGGAGTATGCAGGTTTCTGTCTGGCCCGCTGGTAGCCTAAGATCAGCATGAGGACTCCGACCAGCACCATCGGTATCGAGAGGATCTGGCCCATGGTAATCGGACCAAAAATAAAGCCCAAGTGCTGATCCGGTTCACGGAACAATTCGACGATGAGCCTGCTGATACCGTATCCAGTGATGAAGGTCCAGAAGATCGTCCCAGGCGGGGTCGGTCGCCGATCAATCAACCACAAGACCGTGAACAACGTCAGCCCTTCCAGCGTCGCCTCATACAATTGGGAGGGATGGCGGCAGGCGGGCCCTCCTCCGGGAAAGACCATACACCAGTCGACATCGGTCGCCCGACCGAAAAGCTCACCATTGATGAAATTCCCGATTCGTCCGCACCCCAAACCGATCGGTGTGACCGAGGCCGCGAGGTCTGCGACGGTGTAGACGGGAATCCCCTGCTTTCGACTGAACCAGATCAGGGCGAGGATCGTCCCCAGGAGCCCGCCGTGGAAGGACATCCCTCCCTCCCACACTGCGAGAAGTTTCAGGGGGTTTTGGCTGTAGTACGAAAAATTATAGAAGAGCGTGTAGCCGATCCGTCCTCCAAGAAACACGCCGAAGGCGGCATAGACAACCATGTCGTAGATCTGGTCCTGCCGGATCGCCAACTCCTTCCTCGTCACCTTCCGCCGAATGAGAAAATACGCGGCGGTGAGTCCGATCAGGTACATCAGCCCATACCAGCGAAGCTGAATGGGACCGAGAGCGACAATAACCGGATCTAGATTGGGGTAAGGGAGCGCGGCTGGGGGGGCCATCAAGCTTTTTCCAAGACCGTGCGGTGCAAGAGCATACCGTTCTCTATAAAGGAAGACGGACCGGAAGTCACGCGCCCGACTCTGAGGGAGCTAGGCAAGACTTGCCCGTGGATAATACGGAGGCTCACGTATCAATGCAAGTGCATCGGCGATGAGAAATCATTAACGTTTCATGGCCTGCAAATCGGCCTCCCTGGCTGATAGACAAGGATCGGCAGGAGACAGCTGTTGGATTTCTGAGACGGCTGTACCCAGATTTGTTGAGAAAAGGAGACCAAAAATTAGTCATTCCTCATTGACAAAAAACGCCCTCCGCGATTTTTCACGGGAATCGGCTTCTCAACGTCGCATTGGACCTTGGCACGGAGCATGCTGATAGTTCTTCCAAGAGAACGGGGTGCGTAGCGATCTTCCGGCTTATTCACCATTATGAGGAGGTTCACCATGTCGGAGCAGCAGAAGCAAGTCGCCAAGGTAGCTGCATTCATCGCTGGTGGGGCAGTCATTGGGGCAGGGCTCGGGCTCCTCTTTGCTCCACAGACCGGAGTCGAGACCCGTCGAACGATCAGCCGCTATGCGAAAAAGGCGCAAGCCCAGACCAATCGATGGGGAAGGGCCGTCAAGTCAGGGGTGGAAGAAGTGTTGAACCGTAAGCCTGGAAACGCGAAAAGTTGTGAAGAAGAGCGGCCCCAACTCGTGGCGATGATGAACTGATTGCCCCGACGATCGTCGGTAGCAGCTCGGCCTGGCGCCTTCCTCCGTCGGCGCCGGCTGCCTGCTACCGATGGTCCACGGGAATCTGAATGCTGATTGCTCCCGCCAGGTCTCCTGCCTGAGCCCCTTCCCTTGGATAGCCGGAAATGTCCAAGATTCCCTTGGGATTTCCATGGCAAGCCAGACAGTCTTCTGAATAGTAGATCGGCAGCATGGTTCGCAGTATCCGCCCTCCGTCGACCCACTCGACGATGGACGAGGTCAAAGTGGGTTGGCTGGCTACGCGTTTGAGTACGGCTTCCTCGTAAGGATCCGGCATGTTCCGTAGGCCTCTTGCGTTGAGCGCGGTTTGTTTGATGGTCACCTTGGAACGTTTGGAAAACTTCCGTGCGGCCTGACTACCAAAGGTTGCCGGGATGAAATTCTTGTAGCCGATTCCTCGCTGATTGATCACGAATTGGGCATCCGCTACCACTTCCTTGCTGGCCGTGAGAAGCAGGGACAAGAGATCTTTTGTCTGTGAGGGCAAGGAAACGGGCGGAGCTTTCAGGTCAATATGGGTCTGATGTGCGAACTCAGTGAGGACCGACTGTTCGAAGACATTCGGCGTGAACCCCTTGTCGCCTCTGCCTGGATCGTTGATCACCAATTGGTTCTGTTCCACAACGACACGCCCCGCGTTGAGCAGGGTGCCTAAGAGTTCCGCGGTCTGTTCGACCTCCTGCTGAGAGGTTTGTGCCAGACCCGCTCGGGGGCTGGAGAGGAGCAAGGCCAGCCCGAATGAGAGCATGATCGAAATAGAAGGAGTCTTCATTGTGTCCATTCTCTTATTTCCGCCTCGCCTCCTCGGCGAAGCGGCACTGGCCCTGGTCATAGTGGTCGGGGACTTGGGTCACTTCAAGGGGTAACCCTTCTGTCGTTGCGCGTCGGGTAGGCGCATATTCTTCATCAATCCAACGATGCCGCATCTGGGCTAATCGTCCGGACTCCTCCAGGCGAAAGAGCAGGTTATTTAAGAGCCACTGTAAGCGTCGATGCGCATCGTTCGTCACGATGGAGAGATCATCCCGCGTGAGGAAAAGAGGTGCACCGTCCGGTCGCGTCAAGGGCTGCCACTCGTGCCAGACCCGCTTTGTCACGTACTCAGCAATCAGGTGTTTGGAGAAAATAATGTCGATGTTCTGGTCTTTCGCTTCAATGGCAGCAGGGAGCGAGTCGCAGACGACTAAGCGAATTTGTTTGAGATTGGCTTGGCTGTACAAGTGGGCGGATCGCCCTTTCTGAACCGCCACGGTCAACCCGGCAAAGGCTTCTTGGACGGCTGCGAGCGTGTCCCATTTCCCGGCGTATTTCTGAAATGTTGCCCGTACGCGCTCCGCGATCTCCGGATTTTTGACGATGGCGGCAAGCCCGTCGTCGCGCAGATATGGGGCTGAAAACCAGAGGCCTGCTGGCCTTGTGCCGGGAACGGTGCCGCTGATGGACGAGACGAACAGATCGAGCTGCCCTTCGGCCATCTTTAAGAACAAGTCCGGAAAGCGGGTGACATGGAGTGTTGGCACGATGGGGGTGGAACTACCGCAATGAGCCGTGAGCGCATTGGCTACTTCTTGGATCAGTTCGATATCCAGGCCCGTGACTCTGATACCTTCATCAGTGTACATGGCAGGAAAGATAAACGGACGAAACGGTTCAACTGAAATGCCGACCCGCACTCGTCCTCGTGTGCAGATGGTAGCCAGTTCATCGCTCGTCAACGGGTGTATGAGCTCAACGGCATCAAAGACAAGACCGCATCCTTGCAGAAAAATGCAGAGCCCTGTCACGACAAGAACGCCGACGAATCTCTTAATTGCGCAAACGCGCACGATCCATATCTCCCATGTCTCGATCGCTCGCTAGCCATCAGCCTAAAACCGAAGGCCGATGGTGAAGAGCCATTGTTTCGCTAAGTCGGTCTTGCTCTGAGCATCGATTTCGAATCGCATATACTGAAGCCCCATATCGACAGAAAACCCCTGAGCAACAGGAAATCGTACCCCGATTTGTCCTCCATACAGGTAGCCCGGTGAAAGGTCCCCTCGCCCCGGCAAGGTACCTCCTAGCATTGCGCCGACATAGGGTACTGCTCGGTGCTCCAGCGGACCGAAGAGCACATGGCGCAGGATGCGACTGATGGGTTTACTGCTGGGAAAATCCAATATGTCGATGAAGTTATTCCAACGTGGGTTCGCATACAGGAGATGTTGGTCAGTAGTGATAATAGGATTATGAAGACTGAAATACTGGTAGATCCCTCTCACTTCCAGCGGGCCATAGCGAAGCGCGGTGAAGCCGCCTTGCACGGAGATAAGTTTCCGTTTGGGCCCAAAGTTTTGTTGGTTGAAGGACACGTCAAAATTGAACGGGCGGAGCGGGAGGATATCGAGAACTGCTTCTTGGCTCAAGGCTTCACCTGGCATCGCTGTTATGAGGAGGAAGGCAGCGAGTAGAAATTGTGAAAGCTTGGTTCGCAGAGTACCACCCCTCAACCTTAACAGGATTGATTTCTTATCACTATATCGTACGGTCAGGACGGATTTCATGACGTTTTTCTGGAGGCTTGTCGATGCAATCGCCGGTATTCGATTCTGTGGCAGATTCAACTTCTCGCACCCAGTGTCTGTGTGTCCTAAATGGGTAGAGACGGGAGCTGTGAGAATAGTGGCAGAGGGCCAGGGTCGCTATGCTACAATCCGCCGTTCGCCGGAGTGGCGGAATAGGCAGACGCAAGGGACTTAAAATCCCTCGGGCTCA
>NZ_JBLFBO010000125.1:0-1430 GCF_047338595.1 Nitrospira sp. BLG_1 | reverse complement strand
TCCGCCGAGCGCGTCTCGAAGGCCACCGTCGAGGACGTGGGATGGCCGCTCGATCTCAACAAGCCCAAGGACCGGGAGAGCGTCGACAAGGCGATCTCCTTCCACGACCTCTGAACCCCGCCGGAAGGAGACCCTCATGAGCCACCTCAGCAACCGTTCCATCCTGGAGAAAGCCGACCTCGCGCTCGCCGACCTGACGGCGGGAGGCGGTCTGCTCCAGCCCGCGCAGGCCCAGAAGTTCATGCGCCTGCTCATCAAGCAGTCCGTCCTCCTGCAGCTCGCGACCGTCGTCCCGATGGCCTCGCCGAAGCAGCAGATCTCGAAGATCAAGTTCGGCGCGCGCGTGCTGCGCCCGGGCCAGGAGGGCACCGCGCTCGGCGCCGTCGATCGCGTGAAGCCCGACCTCTCCGACGTCGAGCTCGACGCCAAGCTGTTCAAGGCCGAGGTGCGCCTCTCCGACGAGGTGCTCGAGGACAGCATCGAGCGCGGCGAGCTGCGCCAGACCATCATGGAGATGCTGGCCGACGCCATCGCGCGCGACATGGAGGACGTCGCCATCAACGGCGACACGGCCTCCGTCGACCCGTTCCTCGCGACGATGGACGGCATCCTCAAGCAGGCGACGAGCAACGTCGTCGACGCGGCGGGCACGCCGATCACGAAGGACCTGCTCCGCGACATGCTGAAGACGCTGCCGAGCGAGTACCTGCGCGACAAGAAGGCGATGCGCTTCCTGTCGAGCGTCGACGCGGACCTCGGCTACCGCAACACGCTGGCCGACCGCGCCACCGTCGCGGGCGACCGCTTCCTCGAGGACGACACGCCGGTGCTCTACTCGGGCGTGCCGCTGCAGCCCATTCCGCTCTTCCCCGAGAACCTCGGCGTGGGAGGCGACCAGACGGCCATCGTGCTGTGCAACCCGAAGAACGTCCACGTCGGCATCTGGCGAAACATCCGCTTCGAGTCGGACCGCGACATCTCGGAGGGCACGCTGAAGATCGTCGCAACCCTCCGCTTCGACGTGAAGTTCGCCGAGGAGCCGGGCGTGGCCAAGGCCATCAACGTGCAGCTCTGAGCTGAGGAGAACGCGACATGACCGACACCCTGCTGGTTCGCCTCAAGCCCTATGACCCGCGACGTGGCTTCGTGCTGCGTCGCTTCACCTACGCCGGCATCCGCTTCCAGGACGAGCGGGGCTGGTACCGCGTCGAGCGCAAGGTCGGCGAGCACCTGCGTGCGGTCCGCACGGTGCCCACCGACAAGTACGCGCCGCTCGCGTTCGACGTCTGCACCGAGGCTGAGGCCAAGGCGCTCGACGCGGGCGAGAGCGAGGCGGCGAAGGTCAAGCGCAACGCCACCGACGACCTCAAGGTCACGACCGCGCGCGGCACCGTCACGACCGACGACCTGCCGAAGAACACGCCTCCCGT
>NZ_JBLFBO010000124.1:0-1452 GCF_047338595.1 Nitrospira sp. BLG_1 | reverse complement strand
CTCTGGCGCATCCACTGTCCTTTCTGAAAAAGAACAGCTATACCAGAAATTACGCTAAAGATTATGAACAGGCTCTAAGACAAGCGTGACCCGGTTCAGGATTGTCGTGGGGCATTCGGCAGGCCCGCGCCATTGGCCTCACCGTGTTCATTGGGTTGGGAGCAGATCTGTTTTTCGGGGCCATACCATCCGCTCTCCATCGCCAAGAAAAGCGCCGTCAGACATCACGAGCCGGCTTTGGCGAGACAACAGTGTTTATATTTCTTGCCGCTGCCGCAGGGACAGGAGGCATTGCGGCCGAGGCCTCCGTCTGGACGGGGAGCGAGGCCAAGCAGTGCTCGCGGGTCCTGGTGAAACAGATCTCGCATGAGCGCATAGAGCGCCGGATCTTGTCGTTCGAGGGATGCGGGTGAGGTGAAGAAGTACTCGGCCAACACCGCGAAGAATTCATGCTCGTTCTTATACGCATAGGTGTTCAACTTGGCCCGTGGCCGCGACGGATGGGCAAGTTCTTGCGCCACAAACCGCATCCACTGCCGCACCGCCATCCAGGGCACTTCCGGCGGGATTCCATACTCCTGTGTCTCTCTCTCGACCAGGTGCGCGAACTCGTGCACTCCCACATGGTGATGTCCGGACGGATGATCAAATCCCGCGAGCAACGCCGGCTTTGAAAGAATCATCACCCCGCTCAAATGGTGCAGCCCGACCATGCCCAAGATGGTGTTCTCTTTCCCTCCACTCGTCCGGTAGGCATCGTCGAACGCATCCGGGTAGATCAGCACCTCGTGCAGCCGGTGGTAGGACCAGTCTTCAAAGCCGAAGATCGGAATCACGGCGCTCGCCGCAACCAGTACCCGGATCGTGTCGTCCACCTCCGTCCGGATTCCTGTGATGCGAACCTCACTCAGGAAGATCTGCACGAGTTGCCGAAACCGGGCCTGGCTCGTCTCGTCCAGGGCCCGGAAGAACGTCACGTGTGTGCGTAGAATCGCCTCCCACGCAGCCGGAAAGGGTTGCTGCATCACTGTCAGCCGCCGGAGACAGCGCCGGCGCACCCACCAGTAGGCGAGAGGACTCAGCCCTACGAGAAGCCAGAGCATCGGGAACAGCCAACCCAGCCATGCCGCTGCGAGTGCCGCCAATCCTGCAGCGATCAGTGCCTCCCGACGATTTCGTGCATTCAGCTCCGGTGTCACCAACATCGGTCTGTACTCCCGAGGAATAGCCCTGTACGTGAGAGGATTCTACTCCGAGGGAACCGGCACCGGCCATGAGCTCGCGCCAACATTCCTTCTGCTATTGAGTAGGTAACTCAGCCACCAGTTCGACCACTCTGGCTCACCTGAGACAGTTTCCAGTCTCCGCCCCCTCAGTCCTTTCCCGCGTCCTCAAACCTTAGCCTTCAGCCTCCAACCTCCTACATTGGTTTTGTGGTAACCTATGTGTTAC
>NZ_JBLFBO010000041.1:0-22980 GCF_047338595.1 Nitrospira sp. BLG_1 | reverse complement strand
GGGAGCAGTCTGCAAAACTGCGATGCAGCGGTTCGAACCCGCTCGGCGCCTCCAATCTCTCGCTTCCGTCGTCCAGCTCATCGAACCGCATTCTTCATTCATGTAGTCATGGAATACACTCTTCAAGAGTTCTTTGGGTTACCACCTATTTCTCTTCTCTTTGATCCGTTGACTGTGGGTGCTTTCTTGTTGGTCGTTGCTGCTTGCCCAAACAAAAAACTGTGACGCTCTTCGGTTTTGCCAGTGAATCAGGTTGAGCGTTTGTACCCGCAAGATAGATTCTCTTACTCGTACTCCTTCCTGTGATGCCTATCCGAGGCAGGGGAAAAATCCTATTGCCGACATTGCGTTCATCTAGGACATCGTTCTCGTCCATAGTGTCTGGGAAAGCCCTGACAAGAGAGGAGGCTTCAACGAGCAAATACGTGCTGAGGTCTGGCCGGCGGAAATGAGTCGGGAAGTAATCATCGGGTGACTTCCCGCGTAGTTATGGTCGATAAGAAAATTGACGACCTATAGATGAGATGTTACAATCCCGAACATTCTTGTGCCTCCAAGTACAGCTATACGATGTAGCTGTTCAGATATAGATAGGGCTCTTAAAAGTACAATCAGTTAGGTGAAGGAGAGCGGAATGGCTGTTCCGATTTCCCAGATGTATACCGTGGCGAGTTATGTCCTTTCGAATAAGCTGAAGGGGATCAAGCGATATCCCTTGGTGTTGATGCTGGAACCACTGTTTCGCTGCAATCTGGCTTGTGCCGGCTGTGGGAAAATCCAATATCCCGACCATGTGCTCGATAAACGATTGACCCCGGAACAGTGCTGGGCCGCAGCTGAGGAATGTGGTGCGCCGATCGTCGCGATCCCAGGAGGGGAGCCAATGATCCATCCAGAAATCGGACGGATCGTTGAGGGCTTGGTCGCGCAGAAGCGCTATCTCTATGTCTGCACGAATGCGATCTTGATGGAACGCAAACTCAAAGAGTTCACCCCGTCGAAGTATCTGACGTTCAGTGTACATATGGATGGATTGAAGAAGGAGCACGATCTCGCAGTCTGCCGAGACGGGGTCTACGATGTGGCAGTCAAGGCGATCAAGGAAGCGCTGAGGCTGGGCCATCGCGTGACGACGAACACCACGCTGTTCGACGATGCCAACCCGGATCGGGTGCGCCAGTTCTTTGATGAGATGATGTCGCTCGGCGTGGAAGGTATGATGATTTCTCCGGGCTATAGTTATCACAAAGCGCCGGATCAACAACATTTCCTGAAGAAGGCCAAGACAAAGGAGCTGTTCTCGAAGATTCTCGGTCAGCCGAAGGGGTCGTGGAAGTTCAATCAGTCGCCACTCTTCCTGGATTTTCTGATGGGTAAGAAAGAGTATCAGTGCACGCCCTGGGGGAATCCCACGTACAATGTGTTTGGCTGGCAGAAGCCCTGTTACCTCTTGCAGGAAGGGTATGCGAAGAGTTTCCGCGAGTTGATGGAGACGACGGCCTGGCAGGACTACGGCACAAGCGCCAACGAGAAATGCGCCGAATGCATGGTCCATTGTGGATATGAGGCTTCGGCGGTAAGTGATACGTTCGGCACCGTGTCAGGCTTTGCGCGCACGGCGAAGTTGACCTTAATGCCCACCTCGCGATAATTGCGTCACACGTCATTCCTCGAACCATGTCACGAGTCTTTGCGCACGCTTGACGGGGCTTTGTCATGACTGATACCAAGAGCCATTCATCCAGTCCATCCGGTTCCTTGGAAGGCCGTATGTTTACGCCGGCCACGGAACAAGAAAAGGCGGAGGCCATTGAGATGGCCTTCGATTACCGTGGCGATGTAACACTTGAGCTGGCATCGGGTGAGCGCATCGTCGGGTTTCTCTTTAACCGCCACGCCAGCGGAGAGTATCCCTCCGTCGATTTTTTTCCCGAGGACAATCCCTCCCCTCGCACTATCCCCTACGCATCGATCATCTCGATCGCCTTTACCGGCGAAGATACGGCAAACGGTAAGTCGTGGGAGGCCTGGGCGTCGAAAAAAGAATCCGAGCGCCGCGCAGAAGCGGCTCGCGTCGAAGAGGATGCACGCACACGGGGCTACCTCTAGCGAACCCTGAAAAGCGAAGCCGCGCGTGACCGACGGAACCCCTGATCGATGCGGCTCAGCTTTCCTGGTTATCCGGACAAAATAGATTTCGTCATCGCATTTTCTTCGCATCATCCCCGTCCCTGGGGAGTACTGAATAAAGTAGAACCTACCTGAGTCGAGGGGGATGGCAGAGCAGCCAGGGATCGCTCTTTTGCCCCGTGAAGCGTCGAAGCCTCACCTGTTGGGTGCCGACGGAGAGGCGAACAAGACCGATCGGTTTTCATATCCTCGCCCACGTCATCTTCTATACATGTATTCTAGATCCTAACAACCGACGGCCCTGGCCGTCCTTGTCCATCTCGGAAGGCCTGTCTTTTCATTGACAAAGACCAGTTGCTGTGCTAGAAACCCGTGCCCCGATGCAGCCCGCTCGGGCTCCAGTGGTCCATGCTTTTTTCAAGGAGCGACGAGTTCGTAATTGAGTGTGAAGCTTGGCAAAAGCGCGCCGGGACGGCTGATTGTCGTTGCAGGTTGTATGGTACTGAGTGCCGGTTTTCCTTCCATAACTTCGGCGACGCACGAGGCCGATCACCGCTTCATGGTTGAAGGGTATGTCTGTGGGGAGGGCGGAGTCGGTGCCTCAAATGTTGACGTGCTCGTTAAGGATACCAGAGTCTCTTATGGGCAGGTCGTGAAGACAAATGGAGATGGTTACTATAAGGCCATGTTCCATCTTCATAATGACAATCTCGGTGATCCCCTGCTCATTGAGGCGAGGGGAGAGCAGAAAAATCTGAAAATTGAATTCGACCCCAAAGATCTTGAAAGTGATCGGAAGGTCCGGGTTGATTTTGGGGTTGCATGCAGCGGAGGGAGCTCGCCGTCTTGGGTTTGGTGGGGAGGTGGGGCGGCTCTTGTGGCGGCTGGTGGAGCCATTGGAATGCGGCTGCTTAGTTCCGGTAGAGGAAAGGCGAAGGGCAAGTCGCAAGGTAAGAAGCGAGATCATCGCTGACGGCGGTCCAGGGTCGATTGGAGTTGGATTCCTCGATCGACCTCTAGGGGGTTAATAGTCATCTGTATGCGGTGTCCGGTTTTCTATACTTCGATCATTCTGAGCTTGGGCTTGCTGGGTGCGTGTAGTGGTGGTGACCAGGGGGAAGGGCCGATAGTGCCTCCACCGCCGCCTCCCGCTGAATACGCGGAGAAACACATGCCTGCGAGTTGGTGGGGGGACGCGCAGAAGCTCGAAGAAGGGCGCAAGCTTTTCGTGGGCGAAGCAAATCCGGATGTCAATTGTGCAAGCTGTCATGGAAAAGATGGGAAACCGGTCAAAGCGGGGGCCACAGATTTTAGAAATCCCGAGCGAATGAAGCTCTATTCGGATGCCGTGTGGTTTTGGCGGATTTCCGAGGGTGTGCCGAATACCAAAATGAAGGGCTGGAAAAGTAAGCTTTCGGATGATGATCGATGGAAGCTTGTGTTGTTTGAACGAAGTTTTGGACTTTCTGGAAAAGTGTGGAGTGTGGAAAAGAGTCAATGGATTGATGCGGACGTCAAGTGACGCTCGGCCGCTGAAAGATCTTGTGTTTATCACAGGCTTCCGTGTGTTGCAGCGCGATAGAGTGATGGTTTTTCTCGTTGCCGCTCAAGCGAGGTGAGAAGTCTTAGTGGTTTTTGAAAAATATTCAGGGGCACTTATTCCTTCATCACCGACGAATGTGATGATACTCCCGTCGGTTTTTGGGTGAACTTTTTGAACTATGTGGGTCGGCATTCGTGGTTTCTGGGCGATCCAGTTCATTCGATGGTAGGTGCTGATCCTGTGGGTCTCCGGCGTTGTAGAAATTATGATAGTTTGCAAATGGCAGGGGCGATCGTGAGTCATAGGCTCCTCAGTGTTGGGTTCTTCTATATACAAGGATAGGGGGCATCGAGGCACCGTGAAAACACATTCGAGCAGTCTCCTGGCTCTCACTCTGTTGGCGTTGTTGTGCGGTCTAGGTGTTTCAGACGTATTCGCCCAGGAGGCTGGAGCGTCTTCTGTGGACTTCCCGTACACTGGAAACAGAACCGCCGTGTGGATCGTTGCGCAGCTGCACATCTTGTTTGCAGCCTTCATTCTCGGGGCTCCGATCTTCGTGGTGATCTCTGAATGGTTGGGCTATCGGAAACAAGATCCTCGATACGATCGTCTTGCAAAAGAAGTGACCAAGGTGACGGTGATTCTTTTTAGCATGACGGCGGTGACAGGGGGATTGTTTATCTTTGTTCTCCTTGCCGCCTATCCGCAGTTCACGACGTCCTTTATCAATCAATTCTATGTGGTCTTTGCGATTCTGTACCCGGCCTTGTTCATCGCGGAGACGATCCTCATGTATGCCTATCTCTATACATGGGACATTTGGAAAGGCGAGAAGAAGGGGCGCCATATTGCACTGGGTGTTCTTCTCAACCTGGTATGCTTGCTGATTCTGTTCGTGATCAACGGACCCACATCGTTCATGAACACTCCACCGAAGGCCGAAGGTGTCTCGCCGCAAGACTTCATCGCTGCGGCGACCTTGTGGGATAAGATTGCCAATCAAAGTTGGTTTCCGCTCAGTCTCCATCGAATCGACGGCAATGTAGCATTTGGTGGCTTCATTGCCGGCATGATCGCCGCGTATATGTACATGGCGGCCAAGACGAAGGAGGAGCGGGCGTATTATGATTGGATGGGATTTGTCGCGATTTGGATCGCGGTCGGTGGATCGCTATTGCAGCCATTCACAGGGCTTTTGTTGGCCTATGAGATGTGTGATTACGATTTCTCGTTTTGCCCGTACATGATGGCCGATCAGCTGTCCATGTTCTTTGAGATGCAGGGGATCATGATCGGGCTGCTCTTTCTGGGAATCAATTACTATAGCTGGCTGAGTGTCAAGCGTATTGAGGGTGCCGATAATGTTCGGATGAGCATCTTGACGCCCATTGTCTTGATCGCCTTGCTCCCTGTGACGATGTGGGTGATGAACAGCTGGTGGATTCCGGACCCAATGTCGCTGGCGTTCCTCCTGCCTCTGACGCTCTCCCCGTTCCTCCTTGGGCGTTTTATTCCGGTAACGGTTTCCGCGAGGACAGTCATCAAGATCGGGTTTATCGTCATGCTCATCAGTGACGCGGTCTGGCTCACTCCTGCTGGCTTTGTCGCTACGGGGACGGATATGCCCGATGAGATGAAATTGCCGGAAGGGTGGGATTATTTGTCGTCGATGCCGGCAAAGCTCTCAGCCATCTTGACGTTGGTATTTGTGACGATTGTCAATTTTGTCTTGTACAATCGTGCCATTAAGCAAGGGACCATCCTTTGGGGGAAGATTGACTTCGCCGCTCAATTCGTCTTGATCTTCCTGGCGTTCACCTCCACATGGATTATGGGATTGATGGGTGCCGTGCGCTCGCTCTTGAAGAAGTACTTCCATACCTACAGTCTGGTATCGGATCTCAGCGCGGAATCGTTTACCCCCACGCTTTCATATTCAGCTGGATGGATTACTGCGATCACGGTATTTTTTATCGCTGTTGTGACAGTTGCAGCTCTGATTGCCATTCGACCGTCCGTGGTGCCGGCCAAAGAGCCGGAGGGGAATCCAGTCCCTGTTCCGGTCAAGTAATCACTTTATGGAGTGTCTACTGAGGCAGCGAGAAATCACATGTGGAACTTATTCAAAAAGCTAGCAGTTGGATTAGTAGTCGGCGGCGGATTGGTTGCCATTGCAAATTCGCAAGAAGTGCCGGTGAGCTTTCAGGTCTTATTCTTCGTTATCTCGGTGATCGGAGCCGGTATTTTTGCGCTCCTTGACGCAAAGACCATGAACGTGATGAGCGGAGGGATGTCCTTCCTCACCGTGACCGTGTTCTGGGTCTTTCTTATCTCGGTGTGCGTGGCCGGTGCATCATTCTTGCCGCAGTTCGATCCTGAGGATGAAAAGGCTAAGATCGGCAAACTTCTCGATAAGGAGCGAAAGCAGTCGGCCCAGGGGAAGACGGAAGAGCTGATCGCTCGTGCCAAGGCTCTCGATGCGCAGGTGAAAGCATTGGAAGATCGCCTCAAGGGTATCGGAGGTGGACAGGCAGTGGCAGCGGTTCAAGTTGCTCCCGCTGGAGAAAAGCCTGCTCCGGCAGGGGGTGGCGCTTCCGGTGACATCATGAAAATCGGTGAGGAGCAGTGGCAGTTGCAGGAATGTTACAACTGTCACAAATTGAGGGGAGAGGGAGGCAAGAAGCGTGGGCCTGAGTTGGATAACATCGGAACCCTGTTGACAGTCGAGGAGATTCAGCAAAAAATTGCTGACCCGAAGAGCTTTATGGCTGAAGGGTATGACAAGGAATGGCAAAAGGGCATTATGCCCGATAAATTTAAAGATCTCATGGATCCGAAAGAAATGCTGGCGCTGGCCACCTGGTTAGGTTCCTTCAAGAACACTGCAATCAATACTCCCAAGCCAATCAAGAAAAAGTAATGCTGCAACCAAAATTGAAATCCAAGGTCCGGTGTACGGATCACGATATCGGGGAAATCACCAGGGTAGTGCTCGATCCGCTGTCCCATGAAATCAGTCATATCGTTGTCTCTATGAACGGCAGTGGAGAGCGGCAGATCATGATGACCCAGGTCCAGGACGTCACGGAGGACGCAGTACAGCTACGGGCTCCTTCTGCGGATATCTTGGCGTTGCCTCCCTTCAAACGCGAAGATTATGTCACGACGCACGAAGTGGAGATCTCCCATCTGGAAGACAATATCCATGTCACTCCCGGCGAGGTGTTGGTCCCTCTTCCTGATCTGGAGAAGAACGTCAAGCGTCGAACATTTTTCATGAACTTTACCCATGTCATTGGGTTTCTGATCGGACTCCCTCTTGCCTACCCTATCCTTCGCTTTTTGATGAAGCCTATGTATGCAGATTTTGACAACGCCTGGCTCAAGGTCGGTAACGTCAGCAAAATTAAGCAAGAGGATGTCGGGACGCAATTTAAATATAAGAAGCAGGTCAAAGAGGCGTACATGCCCGAGTATGAAGTCGAGAAGAACGTCTGGGTACTCCGGGCGACCCCCGACCTGCTGGAGAGGGTGTATCAGGGTAAAGATGTCGAATTCCACGATGCCAAGGGGAAGGCCATCTGGACCAATAAAAAAGATGTTCCCTATATCGCATTTTCCGGTAAGTGCCCCCATCTGGGCTGTGGCTTCAAATGGCGCCAGCATAAGGCTTTAGGCCAGGTCTTTCTCTGCCCTTGTCATTTGAGTATCTATGATGCGGGGGGGAAAGTTCTTGATGGACCGGCGCCCCGTGGATTGGATGCCTTGCCGGTGAAGGTCTCGCCTTCCGGCGAGGTTGAGATCATCGATATGGAATTTAAGGCCGGCACGAAGTCACAAATTCGGATTGTGTGAGCGCGTAGCATCATGGATATGAAACACTCATCGCCTGCCGTGATCCCTGATCATCAGCCCAGCACCAGTGAAAAGGTTCTCGCCTTTCTCGATGAACGGCTTGGGCTCAAGGAAATGCAGGCGAAGATGCTCAATGAGCCGATTCCGGGAGGCTCGCGTTGGGCCTACGTGTTCGGTTCGATCTTGTTGTTCATCTTTGCCATGCAAGCGGTCACAGGCACCATGCTCATGTTCTACTATGTGCCGACTGCGGACCACGCGTACGATAGCACACAGTATATTATCCACGACGTCGACTACGGCTGGTTTTTGCTCAGCTACCATTTTTGGGGCTCCAGCGCCATGGTCGTCTGTGTGTTTGCGCATATGTCACAGGTCTTTCTCTGGGGGGCGTACAAAAAGCCTCGAGAGCTTCTCTGGTTAGTCGGGCTCGCTCTCTTTGGGATTGTGATTACCTTCGGTTTTACCGGATATCTCCTGCCCTGGGATCAACGCGCATTCTGGGCGACGCTTGTGGGTGTTGAAATCTTGGATAAGACACCCATCGTCGGCGATTTTATCGCAAGGTTTCTAAAGGGCGGTGCAAGTCCTGGACAGATGACCTTGAGTCGCTTCTTTGTACTCCATGTCATGATTCTCCCTGCGGCGTTGATGGCGTTGGCAGGGCTCCACATCTTCTTGTTTCGTGTGGCCGCTCCGGCCGGTCCCTTTAAGGGGACAAAGGAAGAAATCCAGGCAAAAACCGATTATTTCTTCCCCCGCCAAATTTGGAAAGACATCGTCGGGATGGCGTTTGTCTTCGTCGGCCTTTGTGCCTTGGCTCTTTGGGAACCCGTTGTGCTGCTTGACAAGGCGACTCCTGATCCAGGGGAGTACCATCCAGAGCCGGAATGGTACTTTTTATTCTACTTCCAGTTATTGCGACTGAAGCTCTTCGCTGGGCAGTTTGGCCAGTTTATGGGAGCGGTTGCACTGCCGGTTCTATTTATGGGGCTGATGGTCGCGCTTCCATTTTTCGATAAGGATCCTGAGCGGAATATTTTCAAGCGACCGATTGCGCTGATTGTCTGGATTGTGATTATGGTTGTGATTGCACTCTTTACAGTGGCGGCCGTGATTAATCGAGAGTTCCTAGACTAACGACAATTCATACGAACTGAGCATATGGCTGAAGAACGCGAGTCAATGTCCCCTACAAAGATCGGATTCGGCATCCTCTGGTCGGCCTGCTGGACCGGTATTCCTATCAAAGCCGTGTTTGCTGTGATGGCCATGACCCTGGGGCTCGTCCATTTCGAGGGAAGATTCGGGCTTGCATTCCTCATGTTGCTCGCCAGTCCCGTTACTGTGTTTGCAGCCCCGGCGATCATGGCGATCTATGACACTCATTTTGGTGAGGGGATCGGCCTTCCACTCATCTTCGGAGCCTCTATTCCTATCGATATCTGGGCGCTTGGTCTCGTCGGTCGAACCTTCTTTCTGGAGCGCCTGAAGAAAGAGCCTCCTCACGACGGGCTTGGATTTGCCATCTGGTGGAGGACCGCCCTTATCGGCACATTGATCATGCCGATTCTGTGGGGAATCGTCAGTAAAGTAACAGAGACGGCCATTAGCGCTTCGCATTCACTCGCGGATATGGAAGCCCTGCGGCATATCTACGACACGGGATTGCCGGTTGCAGAACGTATCGGTCTTGAACTGACGGTATGGGGGTCGATTTCTTCGGCTGTTCTCTTCATCCTGTCGGTGATCGGAGTGTCCGTCCTAGGTCAAGCCATTCGGCGTATTGCGGAGGATTGTCGTCAGGCACCTGAAAACTATCAGGGACTCGTTACCCGCTGGGATTTGATGCGTGTGCCGAACGACCAAGGGCTGCTGTTGGTCTCGCTGGCCGGAGCCGGAGTCGTGTTCTCGCTTGTCTTCTGGACCATTCTTCCTGTGACAACTCCTCATCCTCATGAGTGTTGTGCGAAACCGGAAGTTCAGGCAGAGCCGGTGTATAAACCAGTCGATGCCTTGAATAAGAACACTCAACGGCTTGCGGCAGTGGCTGCACAAGTTGAGGCGATGGAAAAACAGAAATCGGAAACCAAAGGGCAAAAAGAGAAGGGTAAGGGGAAGCCGGCAGGGGCAGTCTCCTCTGACAATTCGAAACCGTAACTTGCGAGGTGATGTGGTGAGTGCCATACAGGAGGTCGAAACAGTTCAACGGGCTCTCCGGGCCATGCGTGGTCAAGAGCGATGGCTTCTCGGTCTCTTGTTCACGGCCGGTTGGTTTCTCCTCCCTTCAATGGGGTTTGCGGCCGAGGGAGCCACTGCCGGGCCGACTGAGTACAGGGACATTCCCTACATCGGTAGTAGGAATCTTGTATGGATTGTTGCTCAGCTTCACCTCCTGCTCGCGGGTTTCGTGCTGGGTGTGCCAATTTTTGCCTGGCTGTGTGAAGTCATTGCATGGAGGGGAGGCGAAAAGCGGTACGACAAACTGGCCAAGGAGTTTACCAAGCTTCTGACTTCGGCCTATGCCACCACTGCATTGTTCGGCGGGATTCTTCTATTCCTCTTGGTCGCCTTCTATCCGAAGCTCATGAATTACCTGACGGACGTCTTTTTCCCGTCTTTCCTCCTGTACTGTCTGCTCTTTCTCTTTGAAACCGCGACGCTCTATCTGTATTGGTACGGCTGGGATGCCATGCAATATGGCCGGAAGAAAACCCTCCACGTGTTCCTCGGGTTCTTGCTGAATTTCTTCGCCCTATTCATCATGATTGTGCCGAATGCGTGGGCGACATTCCAGTCAAGCCCGGTCGTGATCGCTGACGGGACGGCGTTCGAACGTGCCTGGGCCGCGACATGGAACCCAACCTGGTGGCCGATCAATATTCATCGTTTGATCGCCAATGTGGTGCTAGGTGGGTATATCTGCGGTGCCTATGCCGGGGTCCGCTACTTGTCGGTGAAGAGCACCGAAGATCGAGAGCATTACGACTGGATGGGCTACGTCGGTAACTTTATCGGAGTGTTCGGGCTCCTGGCTCTGCCATTCGCCGGCTACTGGCTCATGCGAGAAATCTATCAATACAACCAGCAGATGGGCATTACCCTGATGGGTGGATTTTTGTCATGGCTCTTTATCATCCAGGCCATGCTGATCGGCGTCCTGTTCCTTGGGTCCAACTATTACTTTTGGCTGGGAATCACCTACCGTATTCCCGGCTCGGAGGCGAAGTATCGACGAGCCATGTTGATGATGCTCATCAGTTTACTGCTTTGTCTTGCCGTTTGGATGACACCACATTCACTCGTCGCCAGCATCGAAGAAGCACAAAAAATGGGCGGTGCACACCACCCTCTACTCGGAGTGCTGGGCGTCATGTCGGCTAAGATGACGGTGTCCAACCTCATGATTCTCATTACGTTCATGAGTTTCGTCATGTATTGGCGGGCAGGAAAACAAGATACAGCAGGATGGGCAAAGCTGGGAAAGGCGGTGATGGGTGCCGTCCTGGTGTTAGCCAGCCTGGCCGTCATCGTCCTCGGCGTATGGGGCTATTTTGTACCGGCGATCGTCCGTATCAACTATTTCTCAACGTCCCAAGTGGCGATCGTCGGGTTTGTTATTCTGACGATTACGCCGTTGACGGCGCTCTTGCTCAAGAGTGCCAAGACGACGACGGAAATGGTATGGGGCAGCATGCCCCCTCGCGCCGGGTATGCGCTGGTGCTCAACGCCGTTATGGTGATTTTGCTGATGACGTTGATGGGCTATGCCCGGTCGTCTTCCAGAGTCCATTGGCATGTGTATGGCGTCATGCGTGATACGTCGCCCTATGCGTATTCGCCGGCACTGGGCAGCGCCTCATTGATTATGGCGTTCTGTACGTTTTTCTTTTGCATCCTCGTCGCGTTTATCTTCTGGGTCGCGACCATGGGTGATAAATACAAAGCGGCAGCCGGAACTGGAAAAGGAGAGCTTCCACATGGCATTCCCGCCATGGCCGGGGGCGCACCAGAAGAGCGGCAATAGACTGAAGAGAGTTGTGCGTTTTGGATTGTACGTGTTGAGTGAAGGAAGAAGAGCTCAACACCGGTGATTCAGCACTACAAATTAGAGGGCATATGAGCGAAGTTGCACAATTACAGCTGATCGCACTGTCGATTGTAGGGGTTGGAATACTCATCCTTCTCTTCATCAAGGCCGTCTTTATTCGGGTCACGGGCTTTGTCTTCATCGTATTGGGACTATTTTCGTTGATGTCCCTGGCAGTACCCCAGCTAGCCTCCCTGCCACCGGCCGAAGAGAAAATCGATATCAGCAGCATCAAAACGCCGACCGATATTGCCGCAATCGGACAGACGGTCTTTTTCAGTAAAGGTCAATGCGCTCTGTGCCATTCAATCGGACCCAGCGAATCCGCTCGATGCCCGGATTTGAAGGGCATTGGTGCCAAGCTTAGCAAGGATTTTCTCTATGAAAGTCTGACGGATCCGCAAGCATTCGTGTATCAGGATTATCGGCATGGTGGTGTGCCGAAGGAATATCCAGCCACAATGCCTGCGATCAATAAGGATCCAATCGGGCTCTCGAAGAATGAAATTTTAGCGATTATCGCGTTTTTGCAACAAATGAGCGGTGAGCCGATCTCCGTCAGCGTCTCAGAACTTGAAATTCCTGGTAAAACGCCGTCTGCTCCCGTGAAGTCAGCTGGTGCTGCTTCTGTAGCCATGGCCCAGGTGCGCTAGTAAGGTTATCGAAAGCTGGTTTGATCTGCTTGGATCCATGGAACGTACAATGTCTCAAAGCAAATTGTGTGGGGTAGCAGGATGGTTAAAAAGGCTGTTCAGCAAAGCCACAGCGAGCGATGAGGCAAAGCATACTTGGGGGTCGTACGGTGGATCTCTGAGCGATGTAAGAACGACGCTGGTAGGATTTTTCACCATTCTGGTAGGGAGGAATGTATGGGGGCGCTAGGGAAGCCGATCATTCTCATGGTGGGCATGTACGCGTTTCTGAAATTTGTATTGCCGAATATACCAGGATCCGCCCCACTGCCCTCCAGCTTGATTTTTCTGTATCTTCTCCTGACAGCGTCCGGGATCGTGATTTTTGAAACGCTCAGTGGCGAGTCGAAGGATGCCTTCTGGGGACCGATCCAACGGTTTCTGACCGGCGAGAACATCGGTGGTCTCCAAGCGCTGCGCTATGGTGTCTTCATCCTCTTTCCGTTGTTGGTGGGGTGGCAGACCTACGGGAGTACGGCGGTAAGCGATCTTCCCCCGACGGAAAGCCGGACGATTCATCCGGCGCCGCCAGGGGAATACACGGGCCTCTCAAACCCCGTTCCCAAGACTCCCGAAAATATTATGCAGGGCAAGGGCTTTTATGCTGCCTATTGCTCACCTTGTCATGGCGGAAACTTTGATGGAAAGGGACCCGCTGCTCGTGGGTATATTCCAGCACCGGCCAATTTTGCCGACCCTACGACGATTGCCATGTTGCAAGAAAGTTATCTTTTCTGGCGAATTAAAAAAGGCGGTGTCGGCCTTCCGATCGAAGGGGCACCATGGAAGTCTGCAATGCCTCGCTGGGAAGTCGAGTTACCTGATGAATGGATTTGGAAGATTATCATGGGAGAGTATGACGGAGCCCACCAGTCCCCACGAACCTGGGAATAGGGGAACCATAGAGTGTGGATGGACATAGGTGTCTAGGGAGAATGAGGGCAGCATGAAACCGGCGAATCAGATTAGAGGACAGGTTCTGCGTGTTGGAATCGGCGTGCTCACGGCTATCATGATTGGGGGAGTAACGATTGGCTCTGCCCAAGAGAGCGTCTCAGTTCGAGCCACGCTGATGACAGGGGGAGTTCCCGTGGATGATCCAAACGCGGCAGCCTGGAGCAGTGCGCCGCCTGCCACGTTCCCCATGTCCCCACAAGTACATTGGCAGAATCGTATTCAGGAAGTGACGGTGAAGGATGTGATCGTGCGTGCCCTACACGACGGGAAACAAGTGGCTGTGCTTGTTGAATATGCCGACCCGACTCAGGATCCGGACGATGCAGCCGCGCTTGAGTTCATGGTGGGTGATAAGAAAGCACACTTTGCCCATGGTCAGCCGATGCTGCAGGTTGAGGGCGGCCCGGTCAATATCTGGTTCTGGAAGAACAAGACGGCCAAGGCCGTTGATATGAATGCGAAAGGCTTCGGTACCTTGAAGGCGCAAGAGCATCAGGATGTGAAAGCGAAGGGCGTCTACTCGAACGGGACCTGGAAGGTCGTGTTTTCACGCGATTTGTCGACTGGCCATGCGGAAGAGGATGTCCAAATTACACCGGGCCAATTCATCAGTATCGCCTTTGCGGTCTGGGATGGTCGAAAAGATGGCGCCGGAGACCTGGTCGAGAAGGGATCACAAAAGGCTGTCTCATCCTGGTGGTATTTCCGAGCCGATGCCCCGCCGGATTATTCCGGCTATATGTATGCAGCGATTGCTGCCGCATTGGCTTTGGGATTTCAGTTTGTCCTGATCCGAAAACTCAAGAAAGGACAGTCAGCATGAAGGCGGCACGGCTGGGTGTCATTGGATTCGCGGTAGGAATGATCGGCGGCGCGGTGTTGCTCGCTGGGGGGTGCGCCAACGAGCAAGAGAAGCGAGGTCATGAGCTCTATGCCCACTACTGCAGTGATTGTCATGGTGAAAGCGGTAAGCAGAACGAAGGCTTTAATTGGTCATCGATGCCGGATCCAAAACCAAAGGATCTGTCGAATAAGTCTGAGATGGGGACGTTCAAGGATGAGGAGCTCTTCGCAACCATCTCACGCGACATGTTGGACACGACTGAAGAAGGCGGCGATCCGATTGGAGACGATGATTTTGCGGTACCGACCATGCCCACGTTCAAGTATACGCTGTCGGAGGATGAGGTGTGGGCGATCGTCGGTCATGTCCGCACATTGCATGGCATGAAGATGGAGTTTAATGTCGCGGCACGCAAGACCTCGCTCGAAGAAGGACTGAAGACCGCACAGACCAAGTTCGAGCAAGCAAAGCAGGCCTATGAGACGGCGGAAAAGAAAGCCAGTGACGAAGCTGAGCGAAAGAGTGAGCAACTGAAGAAAGATGTGGATGTCGATGAGTCTGCCTATGCAGCTGAACAAGCCGCAATGGTGCAGGCGAAGAAGGAAATGGATGTCGCGCAGATTGCACTGAATAATTTCTCGACCAGACCGGGCAAAGGGGTGAGTGTTCCCAGGCCGGACTTGACTGTCAAGCCAGCGGAAACGGCAAAACTGGTCGACCGCGGGAAACAGCTCTACGAAAACAAGTATGGGTGTAACGGGTGTCATAATTTGGCAGGCGAAGGCGGGAAAATTGGTCCTGCGCTTGATCGGGCTGGGTTTCGGCTGAATGCCACATGGATCTATCGCTGGTTGAAGAATCCGCAGGCCATGGATGCACATACTCGTATGCCAGCCTTGGGGCTCAATGATGCGGATGCAAAGGCCGTCACCATCTATGTATCCTCGCTCCGAGCTCCGAAGGAGGAGCCGACCGTTGTGAAGCCGGTCGAGAAGCCTTAGCAGGCTGTGGACACTAGCCAGCTCGTCAGGATGTGGACTTCTGGGTACTAGCGTACGTCCGCCCTTGAGGAATCCTAGCCCTGGTCATCATGATCCGGAACCTGGTCTTCTGTTAGGCTGATACACCTACCAGCAATCCAAAAAGGAGCGCGACGCCGGCCCAAATATGACTCCGAAACATGGCGAACGCGTCGGTCGGCGAGACTGGTTGTTGTAAGAGTCTCACCTGGTTCATGAAAAAGAGTCCCACACCCACCAGCGTACAGTAGAAAGGCCATTGCAGCTGGTTAAGCCATCCGGTGATGGTGAACAGGACCAGCATGGTCGAAAGCGCAAGGCCTACCCCGCGGTGGAGTGATGAGCCGAGGTAGAGTGCAGCGGATTTGACCCCCACTCTCCGATCATCTTCTAAGTCTTGTACGGCATAGATCGTGTCGTAGGCGATGGCCCACACGGCGGTGGCGCTAAAGAGAAGCCAAGCAGAGAGTTCTATGTGCTCTCGGACCGCAGCCCAGGCCATGATGGCTCCCCAGCCAAATGCAATCCCTAGCATAGCCTGAGGGATATGGATCCATCGTTTCATGAAGGGATACAAAGCCGCCAAGACCACGGCAATGGGGGAGAGCCAGGCAACAAATGGGGGGAGCGCAAGCAGCAGGCCAGCCGCAACCACCAGCAACAGACTGAGCAGCAAATAGGCTTGCCGGCGGGACAATTCTCCGGATGCCAGTGGGCGGCTCTTGGTGCGGGTCACTTGTCGATCGAAGGCCTGATCGGCCAAATCGTTCATGATGACACCGGCGCTGCGCATGACGAATGCGCCACCGATAAAAACCACGAGTAGCTTCAAGGGCGGGATCCCTCGCGCTGCGAGGACCAAGGCCCACAAGGTGGGCAAGAGCAACAGATAGGTGCCGGTTTGGTTCGGTAAACGGATCAATCTGGCAAGAGCAGACCAAGGAGTGACAGAAGAAGTCGCCGATGAGGAAGCTGCTGGAGCGGACATTCTGCGACCTTAGCCCAGCGGAAATTGGCTGTCAACGGCCCTTGACCGGTTGTGACGCCACGATGAAGTCTGTATAACCACCCTGTGAAAACTCTTCAAAGTCCTCAGATCCAGTGTGTGAAGTTATGGGGTGGTCTAGCCAGCTGCGGCAGCATAGCAGGCCTCATCCTCCTCGTTGTAGGCTGCTCTGTTTTTACCCGCACGCCGCCGACCGTGATCCCTCAACGGATTCCTCTCACCCCAGCCGTTTGGTTTTCGCCCAGCGTCACTGCCGCTGAGCTGTCGTACGATACCCCCTGCGGTGAAAAGAAGACGATGGCGCTGGCTGATCTACTGGTCACGTCTATTCCAAAACAATTGAACAACGCGTTCAACCAGGTGACCACACCGAATCACACTGAGGAGCCCCTCGCCTCGGATGGGGCGATTGAAGTCGGAGTCGGCGTCAGACGGATCAACCTTGCCATTCCATCTCAAGGACATGGCACCTATCCGGCCACGGCGACTGTGGGAATGGAAATGGTCTTCTTGGCTCGTAATGGGACGGTACTCTTCAGTAAGAAACTGGATGGAGTTGGCCGTGGGACAGTCGCTGTTGCTGAACAGTCTTGTGTCCTTAGTGGGTTAGAAGCAATTCTCCAGGAGGCCATCGACTCGGCGGCTGACGGGTTGGCAAAGCAGATGGCACTCTCATCCCAGATACAAGACTACGCGGCGATGAAAGACACGTGGAAGCCGATCGCCGGTCAGTTTAGATCTGAACCAGTACCCCCGATCGTTGGAACTACCGCAGTGCCGCCTCCTGCTGCCCCGGAACTGACTCAGCCTGTCCAGACGGTTCCTTCCGAACTCGTTCAGCCCGCGCACGTCAATTTTCGAGCGATTATTCGTGATGAAAACCGTGACCAGTTTCTGGACCCTGACGAATCCCTGACAATCGAAGTCGAGGTCAAGAATGAAGGGACGGTCGAGGCCAAGGATGTCGCCGTAGTGGTGGAAGGGAAGGATGAGCTCGCCGGTGTCTTTCCGGGTGAGGTGGTGGTCGGGACGCTTCAGCCGGGAGAAGTCAGACGAACGACGCTCACCAACCATGTCACAGCAATCGAATCAACCGGGCACGGAGAGCTCTCGCTGAGCCTAAAGTCCGGAAGTCCGTTGGGCCTTGTGCCGCCTCCCAAGATCTTTGCGTTTGGAGCGAAGCCCAAGCAGCCTGATAGTATGACGATTCAGGATGTTGATCAGTTGCCAAACACACTCACGGCGTTTAAAGAGCCGAAAGCCGTGATCGTGACGATCGGTGTCGGACGTTTTCGCGACGAGCAGGTACCGGTGGTCAGCCATGCCAGCCACGATGCGGCGGTGATGGCGGAATATGTTCACGCGATCGGGAATGTGCCGCGTGAACGGATGCGAGTGCTGCTCGATCGCCAAGCCCAGCTGGGTGATTTAGAGGAGACGTTTGAAAGGTGGTTACGAAAAAAAGCGGATGCAGCCACCGACCTCTATGTATTTTTTTCCGGTCGTGCTCTGGTTGACGGCGTAAGCGGGGCCGTGTCGTTGATGGCCTATGATGGGGTGCCAGCCGGCCCAACCGGAGTCTATCCCATCCGGCAACTGCAGGAGGCGATCCAACGACTTCCGATTCGCCGGGCGGTGCTCTTCTTCGATGTTTCGTTGGATCCTGCTCCCGGTGCCGATCTTGCCGTAATTCCCAAACCAGATTGGGAGTCAGGGTTCAGTGAGGCGAGAAAAGATATTGAGATGTGGATGGTGGGCAACCGGAAATTACAGGAAGCCCAAGCGCACGATCATAGCAAACACGGGTTATTCACTTACTATCTCCTGAGGGGACTACAGGGGGTGGCGGATCTCAATCGGGATAGTATCGTGACGGCAGGGGAACTCTGCACCTATGCGAAAAGCCAGGTCATCCAGGTCACTCGCGACCAAGTGAGAAGCAAACAGGAGCCTCTCTGCTTGCCGCAGGTCGGTCGTGGAGGCATGGCTCGGGTCTATCCCATCGCCCGAGGGAATAATCCAAAACCCGCGCCCATTCCGAATGCACCGGAATCTTCCGCTGGTGTCTCAACGCCGCCGCCCGCCTTCATGCAGGTTGGGCCGTGATGGGCTGTGCCGGCAGGACAGACTGCAATTGACAGCCACGCTGGTGGTCGTTATCATGCCCGAATACTTTCCTGTCAGGTCATCTTCCAGACTCACCAAGGTGCCGGCGTAGCTCAGTTGGTAGAGCAGCGGTTTCGTAAACCGCAGGTCGCCCGTTCAATCCGGGTCGCCGGCTCCATCCTCTTCCATGGAATTTCAGGTAGTTGCAGAACCTCTCCGGTCTGGGGGTTCTGTGAATACACCCCTTCTGCTACCACTTTGCTACCACGTGCTACCATCCTCTCTGATTGAGTCGGGATTGCGTCGAGGCGATCCAATGCACCGGGTGCTTTCTTCTTCAGCCATCTCCCATAGGTGCTCACCGTTAATTCAATCGTTGCGTGTCCCAATTGCTCTTGAACGTAAGGGGCTGGGACACCCTCGGACAACAGGATTGAGGCGTAGGTGTGCCTGAGACAATGGGGGGTGAAGTGGAGCGGAAGCTTGGCGTGCTTTAGCACGCTGGCCATCGCGCGACGCACATTGGCAGGATCTAACGGAGTCCCATTTTTCGTCACAAACAGCCAGGGTGCCTGATCTGTCCAGCCGTATTTCAGCCGATCTTGTTTCAGGGTCATGAGATGGCGAGCGAGTACCGCGGTGAGGGCCTGTGAGAGATCCACGGTTCGACCATGGCCGCTCTTCGGAGTCTCAAGGGTTCCGTCTTCTGAGAAGGCACGGGCGATGCGGATCGTCTGGGCGTTCAGGTCGAGATCACCATCTTGAAGCGCCAAGGCCTCCCCCAATCGCTCTCCGGTCCCGGCCAACACGAAGAAGAGAGGATAGTAGCGTGGAGCGCGCTGCAAGACCGTAGCCAGAAAGTGTTGCCGCTGCACCTTGGTCATCGCCTTAATTTCTTCTTGGCGTGTCGTCTTGGAAATCGTGAGCTTCAGCGCCCGTCCCAGGTTCGCAGCAGGGTTGGCAGCGATCAGTCCATCTTCAATCGCCGCGTTGAGCATCACGCGGATCACGGCCTGAATGTTGCGGATGGTCCGTTTCTGAAGGCCCAAGGACGACTTCTCCGTCAAGAAAAGCTTAAGTTGCCCACGGGTGAGGTCCCGAACCCGCAGCTTCCCGAATTTGGGAAGCACGTGCAGCGTCAGTATCTCGCTATAACGGGCCAATGTGCGCGCTTTCACCGTCCGGTCGATCAACCGCTTCCAGTGCTCCGTGTACTCTGTCATGGTACTGGACACCGGAATAGTCGGTGTGACTCGTTGGCGGGCTTCCTGGCCGACCTGATCGCGGAAGGTGTCGGCATCACCTTTCTTATCGAAAGATTTCCAATGTCGGACTCCGGCCCCATCGCGCCAGTCCACCACATATTTGCCGCGCCGTTTTCGCACACAAGCCATACGTCACCAGTTGTTGCAGGCTACAGATATTGAATCACATGTGCCATTGGTTCTCGGATCGCCAATTGATGGCGTCCTCACCAAAAGGCCGTCTCGTTCAGAGGGAGAGGATACGATTCGTATACTGCTAGTTTCAACCGCCATGTTGGGCCACATACGCGTGCAAATCGGACGGTTTCACCCGCACCGATTTTCCCAGTCGAATGGCCTTCAGCTCTCCCTGACGACACAATTCGTAAGCGCGATATTGACTGAGCTTCAGCCTTGCTGCGACTTGGTCGATCGTGAGCAGATCTTCTTCGACTGCTTTGTCTGATGGGCCCATCAGCGCCCGCTGAACCAGCAACGGCTGAATCGAGGCGAGTCCGATCAACAGCATCTGCGCGATCTCCGGTGGCAGGATAGCAGCCTTTGCAGGATCCTGAATCAATTGATCAAGGCTCGGTGGTGTCATGATCTCGCCTCCGCGTTACCTCAGTGGCTCGGCAATCGTTGTCGTCATGCCTTTTTGCGTAACACAGAAGCCGCAGAAGGCATGTAGCACCGTGGCACTTATGAGAGGGTTCAGAATTTAACACCATACCGAAAAAGTAGGGGAGGCGGCAGAAAGGTGGAGTGTCGGATGAGATTCTGCTGAGGCACCGCGTCTGGAGCCGCCGTGCCGGGTAGAGTCTGGCACCGTCGTGTCGCGCAACGCGGCTCGACCGTGCCAAGAGAACCGCCGTCGCCCATCAAGGGGTATGACACGCCCGTAGCAACCGCGCCATCTCGATCGATGTCACACTTGCAGTCGTGCGTGGCCACAGAGTGGGAGATTCTGTTGCGCCCCCGCTTAGGTGAGGGGCGCAACACGATGTCGAGAAGAGGTTGGTGTGCGGATTTGCGTGGCATCTGGGGACATCGCCTGCTGCATTGACTGAATATGTTCATGCCTGATAATATTATGTACATCATCGGCGAGCCGGGGAGGAATCGTGAGACATAGCGCTGCAACCCGACACAAGCATCTCCAACTCGATCAAGCAAAGCTCACGCGCGCGAAGACCGTGCTGGGTGCCAAAACGGAGACCGAAGCCATCGATCGCGCCCTCGCACTAGTGGTGGAGGAGCACACGCTCGACCAACCGTTGAAGCGGGCAAAGGGTCGCATGCAGCTGCGAAAAGCCTTTCGCTGAGATGCGGCGCCTCATTCTTGACACCAACCTCTACATCGACTGGTTTAACACGGGTGCGCACGAGCCGCTTCTGTTTCAATCTGACGCGGTTAAAATGATGAGTACCGTGGTCATGATGGAGCTGTTAGCCGGGGCCCATGCTGTTCGAGATCGGACCCGTCTGCACGACCTGTTCAGAACCTTTCGGAAGCTGGGTCGGCTGCTCGTTCCGTCTGCGGAGGTCTACGAAGATGCCGGTGGAGTCTTACGGCAGCTTCAAGCCGTCCATGGATACCGTCTTCGACAGGCTCATTCACTCACCAACGACGTCCTTATTGCGCTGTCGGCCCGTGCCGTGGGGGGAACCGTCGTCACGCAGAATCAACGGGACTTTCTCGCCATTCAGTCCATCCGTCCCTTCAAACTCAGTCTGGTCTAAGCGTTGCCGAGATTGTCCGATCGTTTCGGACGCCGCTTCTCTCTGATTCTGGCCCCCTTCTTTCACGACAATGGTGATGTGCCCCCGGCAACCTGGCGAGAGCCGTTCAGCATTCCACCGCGTTCAGCAACCATCAAGCCGAGCGCATGGTCGCCTGGTGGCCAGCGACCGCCTCAAGCTGTAGACCGACTCGAAGCTGGCTCGTTGACTCTCTTCCACCATGGCGAATGGGTTCGGTCGCTTCGGTCTCTCTGAACAGGACCGTCTCGCCTCGTCCGTTGAATCTGTTCTGCCATACCGTGCTGGTGATGAGCGGGACCAGCTTGTGGTTTCTGGTCCGGTGCCTGTGTGATCCGGCCGTCGCCCTGGCTTTTCGCCATCGGGCTGCGTCGATCATGCCCGCACGCCGCGAACATCCGCGTCGTCGTTTGCGGTCATTCCTCCGCTTCGCGCCCCCCGGCCCGCCAGGTAGCGACAGCCTCTCTGTCTCCTTTGTCGTCGCTGTGTGGCCTCCACTGCCTCGTGAGAGGCAAACATCAACTCTAACTTAAGGAGACAACACAATGGCACCTCAAGACAAGAAACCCACGCCGGTCATCACGCTGCGATGCAGCCGCATCAAGGCGAGCGTCTGGAAGAACGAGGGCATGAACGGTCCGTTCTACAACGTGACCGTGGCCCGCTCGTACAAGGGGCAGGATGGAGTCTGGAAGAATTCCGACTCCTTCGGAGTCGCAGACCTTGATGCGCTGATCGTCGTCGCCAACAGGCGACACGCTGGATCGCGGAGGGGGCGGACCGCTGACCGTCACGGGAAGCCTCCGGCCCTCGCACTGGGGGCTTCCTGCATCTGAGGAAAGGAGATAAGCGATGGAAACATACTTGGAATGCGCGAAACTTCTTAACGAGTTCCTCGCCGGCGCACGCGCGGTGCGGATCACAGTCCCCGGCTACATGCCACTTTCTGTCGAGGAGATTGGAACCAGTAGAGACGGGCACCGGTTGGTGTCCCTCTGTCAGTATGGTGAACAGAACGGCGATCTGATGCGTGATTGCGATCTGGTGTTTCTGGTCACTGATCTGTCCGACGGCGCGGCAGCCGAACCGGTATCCTTCAGGAACGACTACCTGGGGCTTTCGCAAGAAGTGTATCGGTATGACGAGACGGGCAGACGTACCCACGTCGTGTCCTCACTGAAGCAGGACTTGAAGGAGTTTGCCCGGGCCTGGTTTGCCACGCTCCGAGAGCAGGGCTTTTTTGCTCCCACCGCGGTTCGAAAGGACCTGTCCCCGTAATCTCGTCGATCCATTCAGGGGGTAAGATGTGATCATATCATACCCCGTTCCCGGTGAGTCCCATCTGGTGTCTGAAGACCTCGTGCTATGTAGATACGAGAGCCGTCTTCTTACCGGCCATGACTGTCCAGGCCTGGGGGTCCTCTCGTTCTCTCGATCATCCCGCTCGTGGTGGAGAATGACTCCGAAGGCAGGGGTGGGGCGGGAGGGACTGTTCCCACCTCTTCTTTCTTATTCAGGAACGTCTTCCCTGACTGATCAAGTGGAGGAGGCAGTCTGTTGGAAAATGGCGCTGTTGCTGGTCCTCCAGACGGGTCCCACGGATGGTTTTATCCAAGAGGATTAGCCGAGCGGTTCGAGGGGCCTTTCGCCGGTTTTAGAGCTGACCGAAAGGGTTGTGTAAGAGCCTGTTCATAATCTTTTCAGCAGCAACACAAGAAACGCGAGGGCGGTCA
>NZ_JBLFBO010000081.1:0-5883 GCF_047338595.1 Nitrospira sp. BLG_1 | reverse complement strand
GCTGTCGCGGTACTCGTTCCATCATCACCTCCAGACCTCAGATCATAGGGTGAAGGCGTCCACTTTTTCGAGCTTACCTCATGAAAGCACTCGTAGGTTTGGGTGTACATTATTACACTAAGACGTCACCATCTGAGATAGAGGTTGATGCCATTTGCCCTCTCGAATGATAAATTATTTATAGTAAATTCATTGTATATCCGTACCTTATATGGAACATTCCGAAATAAGTTGCTTATTCGCAATTGGCATAATAATTGCTTAACCTTTAACTCTCGTATGCGTTTCAGTAACGAACCTGCTTGAAATGATCTTCTTACTAATTTTAAGCAAGCTACCTTCTAAGTCCTTGTGCATTTGGCGCCATTTAGTGCACTAGATCTTCACTGCTGTTCATTGATTTAGGTTTAATTATTGCGATCATAAGTTTGGGAGGTGTTTCATGAAGAAAATTTTCTTCTTTACGTTGCTTATTGCCATGCATTTCATCGGTCTCTCCGGTGCTGAGGCAATCGACCGTTATGTCCGAGCTGGCGCAACAGGGGCCAAAGATGGGACAGATTGGACTAATGCTTATTCATCTTTACCGGCAACATTAGTCCGTGGCGATACGTATTTTGTGGCATCCGGGTCCTATGGGAGCTATACGTTCGATGATCCTACCAACGGCACAACTCTCATTACCATCAAGAAAGCAACGGTGGCCGATCATGGGTCGGCTATTGGATGGAGCGATTCCTACGCCAGTGGGCAGGCAGTATGGACCGGCTGGAACCTCAACTCTAGCTATGTAACCATCGATGGACAAACAGGAGGTGGACCGGGATCTTGGGATACAGGGCTCGGCTTTGCCGTGCGTGCATTCAGCGACCATCTGATTTACGGGAATAACACGACCAATGTTACCGTACTGCATACTGAATTGGACGGCACTGATAATTCCCCTGGGGACCGAGATGCACTCTACTTTATCTCAGGTGCAACTAACCTAACATTTAGATATATGTATATGCACAACATCGGTTGTGACTTCGCGCAATTTCGTGGCAACATCACGGCATTCACTTGGGAGTACTCAAAGTCGACTCTAAATAACCAAGCATCTGCATGCCATGGTGACGTGTTTGAATACGACAGTGGGACCGCACTCAACTGGGTAATTCGTTATAGCTGGTTTGATAACTGCCAGGGCACTTACCTGCTGGGTACACATGAGTCTGGTAAGTTAAGCGGCGCATGGTTCTACGGCAACATCGTGAGTGGTGGATTTTATACCAACGGAATAGTCTCAGCACTGAGTGGAGGCGGGATTATTTCAGATCTCAAATTCTTCAACAATACTATTGTAAATGCTTCAGTTTACAATGCAGGATTCCTATATCTTGAACGAGGCTCAAATAATCAAATTTATAATAACCTCTACTATGCAAATACTTCCATGCCTGTCAATATGCAGGGAATCCACGACTATAACTGGTTTTATAATGCCGGCGCCCAAAGCGAAACGCATATTCAAAATGGAAGTGGCAACCCGTTTATAAACCTGGCAAGCAAAGACTTTCGACTTTTAGCTTCAACTACCTCAGGAATCAGCTTAGCATCTCCATTTAATATAGATCTTACAGGTAAAACGCGGGGGGGGGATGGAATCTGGGATCGTGGTGCATATGATTTTGGAACCGGTGGTACTGCCACCGTGCCACCATCGCCAACCAATCTAACGGTCCAGTGATAAGGAAAAGAGGGGGCTCCCGAAATTCGGACAGTGTGATAAGTGGTAGCCTGGCTTCACCAACGCCACCGGAAGGTGGCGACACAAAGGAGCGAGGCGATGAAGAGAACGAGACGGAATCACGGGGCGACCTTTAAGGCGCAAGTGGCCTTGGCCGCGGTCAAAGGCGACAAGACCCTCGCCGAATTGGCCGAGCAATTCAGCGTGCACCCTACCCAGATCACAGACTGGAAGCAGCAACTATTGGCCCGGGTGGCAGATGTGTTTAGCGGGGCTACTACGTCACCGGCAGACACCCCGGATCTGAAGACCCTGCACGCCAAGATCGGCCAGCTGACCTTGGAGAATGATTTTTTAGAAGGTGCGCTCACCAAGGCAGGCTTGCTGAGCGCAAAGCGATGATCGATCGGACCCACGCGTTACCAGTTGCGCGACAATGTCAGGTGCTGAGCCTGGCTCGGTCCACTGCGTACTATCAACCCAAGCCAGTTTCTGCCACGGCACTGGCGCTGATGCGTCGGATTGACGAGTTGCATCTGCAGTATCCGTTTGCCGGCGCCCGCATGCCGCGGGATTTGTTACGGCAGGATAGCCATGCCATTGGGCGACGACAGGTCGCGACGCTGATGCGGCGGATGGGCATCACCGCCGTGTATCGCATGCCGCGAACGAGTCACCGGCATCCTGCCCACCGGATCTCTCCCTATTTGTTACGCCAGCTGACGATCACACGATCGAACCACGTGTGGGCCGCCGGCATCACCTACATTCCAATGCAACGGGGGTTCATGTATCTCTGTGCCATCCTGGACTGGGCCAGTCGCCGAGTGTTGACCTGGCGGTTATCCAACACGTTAACCACAGACTTCTGCCTGGAGGCGGTGCAGGAGGCCATCACTCGGTATGGGAGGCCCGAGATCTTTAACACCGATCAAGGTTGCCAGTTCACCAGCCAGAAATTCACCGGGTTTCTGCAGACTCAGGGAATTCAGGTCAGCATGGATGGGATCGGGCGGTGGCGAGACAACGTCTTCGTCGAGCGGTTGTGGCGGAGCCTCAAATATGAGGAGGTGTATCTCCATGCCTACGAAACCGTCGGGGCCACACGCGAAGGCGTGGCGCGTTACATGACCTTCTACAATCAGATCAGGCCGCATCGCGCGCTTGACGGACGCACGCCCGATCGCGTGTACTGGGAGAACAGACCTGCAGAGCCCACGGCTGCGTAGGCGGATACCGCCAGGCACCACTTATGAAGTGAAAGATTCTGTCCAAAGAACCGGAGCCACCTCTGTGCTCCCATAACTATGCAACCTCCAGCTTACCAGACAGTTATGAAACGCCCTAATTACCAACTTAATTACTACTAAGTTTTACGATGTGTCTCAAATATAGTATTCGTGAAATTAGTTCTTCTCCGCATATAATACTTTCGTACAAGGATCCGACGGAATGTCCCTACTATTGATCGGATTTGTTCTTTAAAGGTCAGTTTCAACCAATTCTGGAACAAGGAGAATCCAAGAAGTTTCGGTGTCGGTATTCCAAACATCTTCATTGTTAAAATTCTCCCCCAAACCGCTCCCCTTTTTTGCAGTATCTCTCGTTGAGATTTTTCTAGAATCGATGGATCGGTCTTCTTAAGGATCACATATCCTTTTTCCATGGCTCCTTTCAATATTTCCTTTCCCCGCTCAGTGCGCACAACCGCTATCGACTGGCCAAGCTCCCCCTCCTTAACGGGGCGATACCAAGGATCACCACAAGCAATATCGGCAAACTCGCTAGTGGAGTCTGGACAGAGATGGCATCGATAGGGGCGATATTTTTGCAAAAACCCCCAAGAGTCCCTATATGTCATAACTTCTAGTGGCATCTGTTCTTCTTTTATCTTAACCGAGAATTTTCCAGGCCATCCCTTCCCTCGATAACGAGCCTCCTCTACAGTCTGTGGATCAATTCCCTCCTTTTCAAGTAGGTCTAATGTTCCCTGCGACGAAGGGGTTCCCGCACAAAATATGCCGATTGTGACACCTATCTTCTCAACCAACTCGCCCTTCAGTGAAGAGGCTAACGTCACGCCTGTGACATCGCAAGGCTTGCCGATGAATGCGCAAGGAGCGGGCGCCGCTGCAACCATTGAGAGACCGTCGCACGGCGAGGCTGGTGCATATCGTGATCCAGTTCTCGCTACAATCTCATCCCGTGAAACGCTCAAAACTGTCTCATTCTCCAATGGTGCCTTTTTATCCGCGCCGATGTGTAAAAGACCATGCATCGCTTCTTGTTCGATGCAGTAGAGGGCGATCGCACTCGCCAGTCCGCCCGACGACCCAGCATATCTCACTTCCAGATCAGCGGCATAACCTTCCCACACCTCTAAAACTGGCCCCCAACTTTTCATCAACTCAGGAATGGTGTTACTCCTATCCCGTTCAGTCGAGTGGATAACATTAATCCCGGGGCAGACATTGAGACAATTGCTGCATTGAGCGCAAGGACTCCGTGTAAGTTTTGGCCGTATTCCTTCATCGAGTATATTGACGAGTGTAATATTCTCCGGACATATGTATGCACATGCTCCGCAACCGATACAGAGTCCCCATTCTGTCACATCCTGCACGTTTCGTAATTTCACGAATTACAGTCTTTCCTGAAGGGAACCTATTTCGTTGAACAAGCTCATGATCTCGTCCTTCACCCGGGGCATCGTCCTCTCCAAATGCTCTCTGAACCGTGTTCTTTGCTCAAATGCATTGTCAACTATCGAGAAGATCTCCTCTTTTGTAAGTATCCTAGGATCTGCAACAAGTTCTGTGACGCCAATAGTCTCCATAACCCCAATGAACTTTCTGCTATAAGCGATTGAAACCGTCGGAATATTTTGGGAGAGGGCTGCGATACAAGCATGCATCCGTGACCCGACAAAGAAGTCACACTGGCCAATGATGTGCTTGATCTCGCTCTGATTATACTCGCCGTTCGCAAGTAGAAGCCGCCCGCCATAGCGCTCCTTCAATAGCGAATAGACTTCTTTGCAAACCATAGTATCACTTTCGTCGTTCGAGCCGAAGACGTGAGGAATGAGTATCACATTTGCATTATTCTCCCCTACCACGAATTCAATGAGGTCAGGAATAAGTTCCTTGTAATCCACTTTCAATCCAAACATATTCTTCTTGGAATAGCCGCCCATATACAACAGACCACTAATATTAAGACCGACAACCGGCGTCTTCGTTTCTTTTTGACTATAGAATTGAAGATCCGTATTCCTCGGACGGACAGAGTCCAAGATGAACCCTACGTCATAACAAAACTTGGTCTTATCTTTGCTTCTCTCCAAACCCAATAGGCTATTGACATCCTCAACGCCTTGATAGTCTCTGGAATAGACTAGTTCTGCCTTCTGCAGAATGTAGGTTGCAACGAGTCTTGGAATGAGCCCCTTAAAAGGACCTATGGTTTGAGGCAGCAAGATGAGGCGCTTTCCCATGAAAAGGGTAAGGAGCTGAGGTAATGAGACATAGATAAATCTCTCTATCCCATAGAGATCGCTAAAACTATCTCCCCCTGCAATCGAAGTGACAAAAGAAGCATCAGACAGACGCTTCAAACAAGGATTTCTAGAAATAAATTTACTTCTTACATTGCTAAATGGCACAAGCTTCGCGATCAAAGCCAACAGCAGCAACATCGCGATATGATTTCTTCGATAGACCTGCTTTGAAAAACGCATATTTTCGACTTGGGTGACAATTCGTCGTCCGCCAATCTCGACAGTATGGGTCTTTCTTTCCTTCCCATAATCAAGCATAAACACTTCTGCGCTTGGAAATCGGTTAAAGAGAGCTTTGATTGTACCAGCAGTCAGGGCATTCACCCCCATATTGCTTGCACCGAGTGAAGCACCTAGCAGACAGATCGTTGGGATTTTGTTTTCCATTTCTCTCTGGCTGGAGCCGAATCTAGATGGCATAGTTCCATGTTACCAATTCTAACTGTCCCCTCCTAAACCACCATGCATAGGCCAAGCACAATTCAGATAAATTTGTTCTCCAGACCGGCAAGATTAGAGCCAGCCTCACACCAGAACCGCAATGTTGCCGTAAATATCCGACAGTCCATAGTAGCCTATGGACATGCAGACA
>NZ_JBLFBO010000123.1:0-1519 GCF_047338595.1 Nitrospira sp. BLG_1 | reverse complement strand
CGTGGGCCAATCGCTTGACCGATTTGAGCAACTGGTCGTCCAGTCGAATCGTCGTACGCATGCATCAGAACATATCAATGAGGCATCAATATGTCAAACAAGAATGTAGGGCTCATGCAGAACGGGAGCAGCCGAGGACTTGGTCTGTAAAAAAGGAGCGTGGCTATGGCGCCTAAATGCAGAATTGCTCGTGCGCACAGGGAGCTGTGTCGATCAAGCGACAGCTGAGCAGCTTCGGAAACGTTTTCAATTGCTGGAGCGGTGGAAAGAGCGGGGATATGATAGCAAACGATGAAGGGCTTCCGTGGTAGCTGGCTAGTTTGTGGCGACTTCTTTCTCGCGAAGGTATTTGTCGAACATGAATGGTCCAAATGGGAGAATGGACGCAAGAAAAGCATAGAATGAAAACCTATTGTCCCATTGATGTGTGGTTCGTAACTTGGCCAACTGGCCGACATAGAACAGAAACAAGATTCCGTGAATCGCCCCCACGACGGTTACGACCTTCGGCATCCCCATCAAGTACTTCATCGGCATTGCGACGAACAGCAACAGGAGAAATGAACTGCCCTCGGCTAAGGCGATCATCCTAAATGCTCGTATCTGGCTCATCTGTATCGATCTTCCCCTATCTAATACTACTGTGTCATAAATATCATTGCTTGACATGGTTTCTGCCACAGCATGGGCATCGCGGTAGTGTTCGGGCAATCGCGCGCGCCAATCGAAATCGGCAGGTCGCGATCGACATCGGGACGTGCCGCTGCATCGGACTGAGCCCCGCGCGGGTGGAACCTGGTGGGAACGGCAGGCGCCTGGAGTCGAGCGGCGTTTTTTTTACTGCCGGAGAGCCGCTCCACCAGCAAAAACCCATAGGCGGCAATGCACAAGCTGGCATGATGATGAAATCCCCGCCAATTCCGCCCCTCGAAGTGCCCGAGCCCTCACTCCTGCTTGAGTTCCTCATAGTCCCGTTCGATTCGCCACCGCCCCATCACCGTCCGAATCATCTCCTGCCAGGTGATCGTCGCAGGCAGATTGCTGAACCAATAATGCGTTGGTGTCTGAGCTCCGGGTGGCCATTCGATGATCAACCATTCCTCTTCTCGCGGCTGGTCTCGGTGGGCCGCTCGGACCCGGACCCGCGCAAAGCGCGAACGCAACGGCGTCTCGGTCCCTTGGCGCCAGGTGACCGTGCGCCAGCATCGACGCGCCAGGGCGCCGGTCACCGCCGAAATGGCCATCGGCTGATGAGTGGCATCACGCCGCAGACGACTCTGTGGGCGGCCCTTCAAGCCCTTGGGCTTCGTGTCTTCCAACGGCTGACACTCCCCCCACCACACCGTCGTTCCCGGACGCACCCCGACGGCATACCGCAGTCCCTGACCGGCCAGCGCTTCCCGCCAGGCCGTCTCATCCCCATACGCGGCATCGGCCAGCACCACGCCGTGCGGATACCCCGCCGCCAAGGCCGCTTCAATTTGCTGCAGCGCCAACGTCGGCTTCGTCTTGAACCCCA